>JBBRMO010000387.1:0-2446 GCA_038230815.1 Chthoniobacterales bacterium | reverse complement strand
TTCCACACGAAAATTTTCTCCAACAACTGCGCGACGAATGCGATCGGCATGGAGCGCTCCTGATTTTCGACGAAGTGATGACCGGCTTCCGCGTCGCTCGCGGCGGCGCCCAGGAATTGTTTGGGATTCGCCCGGACCTGACTGCGCTCGGTAAAGTCATCGGCGGCGGCCTGCCCGTGGGCGCGTTCGGCGGGCGGGCGGAAATCATGGATCATCTTTCGCCGCTCGGCTCGGTTTACCAGGCCGGCACGCTCTCCGGCAATCCGCTGGCAATGGCGGCGGGCCTCGCGCAGCTCCGGGAACTGGAGCGCGTCGACGGCTGGAGCTTGTTGGAACGAACCGGCGCGCATTTCGAGGAATTAACCCGTGCCGCGCTCCGCGATCTGCGTTTGCCCTGGGTCTTCCACCGCATCGGTTCCATGTTCTGCCTCTTTTTTACCGAAAATCCCGTGATCGATCTCGCCAGTGCGAAACGCAGTGACCCCGAAAAATTCTCACGCTTCTTCAACGCCTGTCTTGATCGCGGCGTCTATTTTGCTCCATCCCAATTCGAGACCGGATTCCTTTCCACGGCTCACACCACCGAGGACGTCGAGCGAACGGCGAGGGTGGTGCGCGAATCGCTTCAGAGCCTGTAGCGGCAGGCGTGCCGCCTGCATCTTCCGGAGCAGCCGACACGGCTGCCACTACAGAAGAAGAACGGCGCCCCGTGCAGATAAAACTTTGCTTCACCCCTCTGCTTAGTCTATCGAACCTGCGCTGTGACTTCGAATTTCTCGGGTCCGATTCGCGCCGCTGCGAAATTTTTCCTCGAAGGCGACCGGAAATTCTTCGTCAAGGGCGTTACCTACGGCCCGTTCCGGCCCGACGAGGAGGGACATTACCTGGGACGACGTGAACAGGCCGAGCGGGATCTCGCGCAAATGCGCGGGATCGGGTTAAATGTCGTCCGCATTTATCACGCGCCCCCGCGCTGGTTTTTAGATGCGTGCGCGGCAGCCGAGATGAGGGTGTTGATTACGCTGCCCTGGGAAAAGCACGTCGAGTTTTTGCGGAGGAAGGCGTCGCGCGACCAGATCGCCGGGATGGTCCGGACGTCGGTCGCAGCGAACCGCGGGCATCCGGCAATCTTCGGTTACCTCGTCGGCAACGAAATCTCGAGCACAATGACTCGCTGGCTGGGGGTCCGACGAGTCACCGAGTTCGTCGAGCATCTGATTCGGACCGGACGGGACGCTGATCCAAACGTGCTTTTTTCCTACGCGAGTTATCCGCCGACGGAATTTCTTCTCCCGCAGAACAGCGATTTCTCGTGATTCAATGTATACCTGCATAAACAGGACGAGTTCGAGCGCTACCTGCTGCGGCTCCAAAACTTGTCCGAAGATCGGCCGCTCATCCTGGGCGAATTCGGCATGGACACCATCCGGCACACCCAGGAGGAACAGGCCGAGATGCTCGGCTGGCACATCGACAGCGTCGTCAAATGCGGACTCGCCGGAACCATCTTTTTCGCCTGGACGGACGAGTGGTTCACCGGCGGTCAGGAGATTACCGACTGGGCCTTCGGCCTGGTGACCCGGGAGCGGGAGCCGAAAAAATCGTTTCTTCTCCTGGGCGGTAAACTCGGTCGGGATGACTCCGCGCTGCCGCATCGGCCGCTTCCCCGTTATCCGTTTGTTTCGATTATCGTCTGTTCCTACAACGGCGCGAAAACCCTGGCCGAATGTCTGGAGTCGTTAGGCCAGCTCGATTACCCGAATTACGAAGTCATCCTGGTGGATGACGGCTCGACCGACAATACGCCCGAGATCGCCGCCCGTTTTCCGAAGGTCCGATACATTTACCAAACCAATCACGGCCTCAGCCATGCCCGAAATCACGGGGCCGCCATCGCCCAAGGGGAAATTTTTGCCTACACCGATTCCGACTGCATGGCAGATCCCGATTGGCTCTATTATTTGTTAAGCACGCTTTTGAGCGGCAATTATGCAGGGGTCGGGGGACCTAACGTATCGCCCCCGGCGCAAAATTGGGTCCAGGCCTGCGTGGCCGCGGCGCCGGGCGGCCCGAGCCATGTGTTGCTCACCGACACCGTGGCCGAACACATTCCCGGGTGTAACATGGCCTGGTACCGCTGGGCGTTCGAAAGCATCGGCGGTTTTGATCCTGAGTACCACAAGGCCGGGGACGACGTCGATTTTTGCTGGCGAGTGCAACAGGGCGGACACTCCATCGCCTTCAGCCCCACGGCCGTCGTCTGGCATCATCGCCGCTTCACTTTGCGCGCGTTTCGTAAACAACAGGAGGGTTACGGTGAGGCCGAATCACTCCTCCGCTTCAAGCACCTGATCTTTTTCGGCCCCACCGGCACCGCGAAATGGCGCGGGCAAATTTACGGTTAGCCGCGCTTCAGTTGGTTCATCAATCGCCCGATCATTTACCA
>JBBRMO010000386.1:0-2496 GCA_038230815.1 Chthoniobacterales bacterium | reverse complement strand
TCGACGGTTCGATTATTACACCGATCACAGAAATCGGCGAGGTCACGGCTCGCTTGTTAAGGTTCAACCGGCCCGAGAGTGTTGCTGAACGCCAAATCCTGCTAATCCTGCAACAATATCCCGGAAGCGTCGGCATCGCCTGAGCTCTCTCCCGCTTCATCATTTCTTCTTTTTCTTTTTCTTCTTCTCCGCGCGTGGGTCGACGAGGAGCGCGATCTTGAGGACCTCGTCTACGTTCTGGACGAAATGCCAGCTTAGGCCGGTCTGGGCTTCGGCGGGGATTTCGGCGAGGTCTTTTTCGTTGCGTTTCGGGGCGATCACGTGCTTGATGCCGGCGCGCATCGCGGCGAGGGATTTTTCTTTCAGGCCGCCGATGGGGAGGACCAGGCCGCGAAGGGTGATCTCGCCCGTCATCGAGAGGTCGTGCCTTACCGGCCTGTTCAGAAAGAGGGATGCCAGGGCAGTGAACATCGCCACACCGGCGCTTGGGCCGTCTTTCGGGACTGCGCCAGCGGGAACGTGGAGATGGACATCGCTTTCCTGCAAGAGCTTTTGGTCGATACCCAGACTGTCGGCGTGCGAGCGAACCAGCGTGAAGGCCGCAGTCGCGGATTCGCGCATGACTTCGCCGATCTGCCCGGTGAGGATGATGCCGCCCTTCCCGGGAATGCGCGTTGCCTCAATGAAGAGGATTTCGCCGCCGAAGGGCGTGTAGGCCATTCCGGTCGCGACCCCTGGAACGCTGGTACGCGAGGCAAGTTCCGGCTCGAACTTGCGCGCGCCGAGGAATTTTTCGACCTCGGGTTTGCCGACAGTTTCCTTCTCGGTTTTTCCGGAGACGACGTCGGCCGCGATACCCCGGGCAACGCTGCCGATGTTGCGCTCGAGGTTTCGCACGCCCGCTTCGCGCGTATACCCTTCGATAATGTACTTGAGTGCCTCGTCCTTGAACTTGGCCTGCTTAAGGTTCAGACCGTTGGCATCAATCTGGCGCGGAACCAGATATCGCTTGGCGATGCTCAGCTTGTCGCCTTCGGTGTAGCCGGGGATCTCGATGACTTCCATGCGGTCGCGCAATGGGCCGGGCACGGTGTCCATGGTGTTGGCCGTCGCGATGAACATGACCTTCGAGAGATCGAAAGGCACGTCGAGATCGTGATCGGTGAACGTGTGATTTTGCGCCGGGTCCAGCACCTCCAGCAGCGCCGACGACGGATCGCCGCGAAAGTCGGAGCCGAGCTTATCAATTTCATCAAGCATCATCAGCGGGTTGTTCGTTCCGGCTTTGCGAATCTCCGCGATGATCCGGCCTGGCATGGAGCCGATATACGTGCGGCGATGGCCTCGAATGTCGGCCTCGTCGCGAACGCCGCCCAGGGCGACGCGAATAAATTTTCGGCCCATCGCCTCGGCAATGCTCTTGCCGAGCGACGTCTTGCCCACGCCGGGCGGGCCAACGAAGCATAGGATTGCGCCGCCGCCTCCGGGCTTGAGCTTTCGCACGGCGAGGTATTCGACGATGCGGCGCTTCACCTTGTCGAGATCAAAGTGATCGCGGTCGAGGATTTCGCGCGCCACCTTCAGATCAATCTTGTCCTCGGTGGCGACGCTCCACGGCAATTCGCTGAGAATCTGAAGATACGTGCGGATGACGCCGTACTCGGGGCTGGCGCTGGGGATCGACTCAAGGCGAGAAAGCTCGCGCAGCGCCTCCTTCATACTCGGTTCGGGAAGTTTGGCCGCCTCCAGCTTTGTCCGCAGCTCATCCACTTCCTGGCCGGGCCCGCGCGAATCGCCTTCGCCCAGTTCCTTCCGGATCGCCTTGAGCTGCTCCTGCAGATAGAAGCGCCGTTGCGAGCGATCAATGTTTTCGCTGACCTGCTTTTGGATTTTGCTTTGCAGTTCGAGGATGTCGAGCTGGGTCGCAAGGCGGGCCGCGACGAGCCGGAGGCGCTTCTCGATATCGGGTTCTTCCAGCAGGATCTGCTTTTCGTTCACATCCGTCTGCAGATTGGCGGCGAGAAAATCGGCAAGAGCCGAGGGATTTGTAATGCTGTTGAGAACCTGTGCCGCTTCGTCGGGCGTATTGGGCGAGAGCTCGATAACGCGGTTGGCCTGCTGGCGGACCGAGGCCACGAGGGCATCGATGTTCGCGCCTTCCGGGTTCTTTTCCTCGATGACTTCGACGTTGCCGGTAAGGAACGGATCAGTCTGGGCCATCGAATTCAGGCGGATGCGCGCCAGGCCGTGAACAATAATGGACTGATTCCCATCGGGGAGCCGGAACAATTTCAAAATCTGGCAGGCGACACCGACGCGGTTCAGGTCATCCGGGCCAGGCTCCTCGGCGTCGGGGTTCTTCTGGGTAATCACTCCAATGATCTTCGATCCGGGCATGACCTCATCAAGGAGGTTCTTGCTCTTCTGCCGGCCGACATTCAATGGCATCACAGTGCCCGGGAACACGACAATGTTGCGGATCGGCAGGATGGGCAG
>JBBRMO010000385.1:0-2507 GCA_038230815.1 Chthoniobacterales bacterium | reverse complement strand
TCGGTCAGCCGACGCTGGGGACCTCCCAGGGGCAGCAGGGCTCGCAAGCAGTGGTCGGATACTTGGGAGGTGCGCGCTCCAATCGCTTGGTCCCTGATGATACTCTGGTTGGCGGATACCGGTGACTAAAAGTATCAAGTTGAGCAAGACGGTGGGGAAATTCGGGTGGATATTTTCAAGCTCGACCAGGCATTGATCGGGCGCTACGAGGCATTCGCGCGTTCATTTTCCGAAATCCGAGCTCCTGAGATACGGGCGCAAGTCGATGCGGCCTACGCCGGCCAGCATTTCTGGCCCGAGCCTCTGATCACGATTAATCCGAGCTTTGAAGCAGGCGCTTCGGTCGATCAGCTCGTCGCTCAGAATGTGCTCGATCCCGCCCTCAACAAGATCTTGGCAGCTGGCCGAGATCGGAGGCCAATTAAACTTCACCGCCACCAAGAACGTGCCGTCGCCAAGGCCCGCAGCGGCGAAAGCTTCATTGTGACTACTGGAACTGGGTCAGGAAAGTCACTTTGCTTCTTTGTGCCGATTGTAGATGCCGTGGTCCGAGCACGACGTGTCGGCGAGGCACGGCGCACTCGTGCGGTGATCATTTATCCGATGAACGCCCTGGCCAATAGCCAACTTGAGGAACTCGAAAGATTCATCGGCGGATCTGGGCTCGACGAGAAATTGCGCCCCACATACCGTCGATACACGGGCCAGGAGAGTGATGCCGAGCGCCAAGCGATCGCCGCAGCCAAGCCAGACATTCTGCTGACGAACTTCATGATGCTCGAATTGCTAATGACGCGCCAGGACGATCTCGATCGTGCTGTCATCGCCAACGCCGCGGGCCTTGATTTCCTAGTCCTAGACGAACTGCACACATATCGTGGTCGGCAGGGCGCAGACGTCGCTATGCTTGTGCGTCGCGTGAAGGATCGACTAGCTGGAGGGCGGAAGCCGATATGCATTGGCACGTCGGCGACCATGTCAAGCGCACATGACGAGGTCGAACGAGCCGTCGCCGTTGCTCGCGTCGGGAAGCTGATTTTTGGGGAGGACATGAGCGCGGCCTCGATCATCGATGAGAATCTCGCCCGAGCGACCGACCCTCGGATCAACAGTGCTAGTTTGGGGCACACGCTCAAGGAAGCGGCCCTGGCGCCTACGCCAGAAACACTGACGGACCAAGACCTATTCTCTCATCCACTTGCCTGTTGGATTGAAACCGAGATCGGACTACTCGAAGGCGAAAAGCTGCGACGTCGGCCACCTATGACTTTAAGCGAGGCCGGCTCGGCGCTCTCGGTTCAAACGGGTGTCTCTGAAGAGCAATGCCAAGCATCAGTTGCGGGCATGCTATCGTTAATGGGGCGGCGCGAAAATCTTCGCGGCGGGCTGAGCGATCGCGCGTTTTTGGCGTTCAAGCTTCATCGGTTCATCTCGGGGGCCGGACACGCATATGCGACGCTCGAGCCGGCGGCAAGCCGTCGCGTTGTGTTAGAAGGGCAAGTCTTTCATCCTGCCGATCCGAATGCGCGCTTATATCCCGTGTTTTTTTGCCGGGAATGCGGTCAGGAGCATCATAGTGTTCGGATCGAAAATTTGCTCGATGGAATTCGAGTTTTAGCGAGACCGATTGACGAGCGGGCGAGTGAGGAACTGGAGGCAGATGGCTCGCGAACGGGATTTCTCGTGCCGGCCACCAATTCGGATTTCTCCTTTGGAGGAGCTGTCGCTGACTATCCGGACGATTGGCAAGAAACGACACCGGCTGGGCAGGAGCGGTTGAAAAGTGGTCATCGTGGTAAGCACGAAGGACAACTTTTGTCTGTGAGGCCGGATGGGTCACTTGGCGATGACGGGAGTAAGAACCGAATCGGCGTTTCGTTCGTCTTATTCCCTGGCCGATACGGTTCCCTCGAAGGAGGTTCGCATGAAGATCGTGATTTCTGTGTTCGCCGCCGTACTAGCGCTCGGATTCGCCCAGGAAACTGGGGCGTTGCTAGTGGCACCGCTGCCGAGGGTCGAGAAGCAGGAGAACGCTCTGGTGCTGCTGGAGAAGAAGCTACATGGAGAGTGGGAAGGCGATCCCTGCATGGAGGATTGGACATTCGGAGCGGACGGCACTTTCGTACTCAAGAACTACTCGCCGGGTGGAAACACGTTTACTGGCGTTTGGAAGGTCCGTTGGGAAGCACTTCCGCCGACCTTGGTTATCACCGTCAAGACATCTGACGCCCCGAACCATTTCAAGGTCGGCGAAACATGGGAAGTTAAACTCATTCAATTGGATGATAAAACCTTCGCTTACAAGCTGCCCCAAGATACAGAAGAGCCGGTGCGCTGTCGGCGAGCGACAAAGTGAAAGTGTGATCCGTCTCGCCTGGACAAACAGCCGGGTCGGTGGCGACCACCGGCTCGCTGATCCTGAGCCACTTCGGAAGATGTTGGAGGCGTGTGAGGGGGCAGGGAGAGGCGATGATTTCAGGAGGCCGGGAATGAAGACGTTGTTGATG
>JBBRMO010000384.1:0-2513 GCA_038230815.1 Chthoniobacterales bacterium | reverse complement strand
GCTGTCCTGGGCAAGATTGCGACCCAGGCGGCACGGTTGTTGATGGGCAAGCACAAGCCATCTTTTACACCTTTTCTGGATACCGGCGATCACGTGATCGTCATCAACGCCGAAAAGGTCAAGCTGACGGGCAATAAGGAACAGAATAAAATTTACCGGCATTTCACCGGATATCCCGGCGGGCTGGTCGAAATGGGCGTTCGGCGCGTGCGTGCCACGCGCCCCACGCGCATGGTCGAGGATGCGGTCTCGGGCATGCTGCCGAAAACCAAACTCGGCAAGCAGATGTATCGCAAGTTAAAGGTATACGCGGGCGACAAGCACCCCCATGTGGCGCAGAAACCGGCCGCGATGCCCGTAAAGTAGGAAAGGAATCCATTGGCGGCATCGAAAATACTGCAATATCTGGGAACCGGGCGGCGTAAGAAGGCTATCGCCCGAGTGTTCCTCCGCCCCGGAAAGGGCGATATCACCGTGAACGGCAGGCCGTTCGAGAACTATTTCCCCACGGAGGCGTCGCGCGTTCCTGTGCGTCAGGCGCTGCTGGCTACCGAAGTGGCGGATAAGTTTGACGTCCTGGTGCTCGCGCACGGTGGCGGCGTCAACGGACAGGCGGATGCGATTCGCCTCGGGGTCTCCCGGGCGCTGGTCGAGTTCAATGCCGAGTTGCGGCCTCGCCTCAAGAAACTGGGGTACCTCACTCGCGACCCGCGCACGCGTGAGCGCAAGAAGTACGGCCAGAAGGGCGCTCGCAAGCGGTTCCAGTTCTCAAAGCGCTAATTGGCTTTGTTTGGTATTTTTTCCTCTCGCACGCAAATCTCGCCTTGGACAGTGTGCCTGCAGGTAGCTGGGGTGGAATTCCACCCCTTTCACGTCGTGTTCACTTTAGGAGATTAGTTTGCCCGCAATTTCAATGAAGGAGTTGCTCGAAGCCGGCGTTCACTTCGGGCACCAGACCAAGCGCTGGAATCCGAAGATGAAAGAGTACATCTTCGGCGAACGTAACGGCATTTACATTATCGATCTGCAGAAAACGCTGAAGCTCTTCAAGGATGCAGCCCGTTTTGTGGGGGAAATGGCCTCGCAAGGCAAGAACGTTCTGTTCGTCGGCACGAAGCGCCAAGCTCAGGAAGCGATCAATGAGGAAGCCTCGCGCTGCCAGATGTTTTACGTGAATCAGCGCTGGCTGGGTGGCCTGCTCACCAACATGACGACGGTGCAGAAGTCGATCAAGCGCTTGAAAGAACTGGAGGCGATGACCACAGACGGCGGTTACGCTTCGCGGCCCAAAAAGGAAGTAATCCGGCTCGAGCGCGAGCGCAAGCATCTGGATTCGAACCTCGCCGGCATCAAAGATATGCCGGGACTGCCCGACATCCTTTTCGTGATCGATTCTAACAAGGAAGCCATCGCGGTCAAAGAGGCCCGGCGTCTCGGTATTCCAGTCGTCGCGATCGTCGATACCAATTGCGATCCCGATGAAGTGGATTGGGTGATTCCGGGCAACGATGACGCGCTGCGTGCGATCCGGCTGTTTACCAGCAAGATTGCCGACTCGGTGATTGAAGGCCGCGCGCTTGCCACGGAGCATGATTTCACGGCCGAGAAGATCATTACCGACGAGACGCCCGAAGGCGAGGGGCCACCCGAATACACGGCCTATGTCGATCCGAAGTATGCCGAACAGATCATGGCCGAAAGCCTGATGGGCGAGGTTCCGGCGGGAAATCATCGTAAAGGTCCGGCATCCGAAACCGCGGAACCGCAACACGAGCCGGCGCTCGAATCCGGACGCTAATTTTGAAGGCGGGCGATCGCCCGGTCTTTCGATCTCTTAGGTGAAAACAACTATGGCGGAAATTACCGCGCAACTGGTAAAAGAACTACGTGAGCGCACCGGCGCTGGAATGATGGAGTGTAAGAGCGCTCTCGTCGAGTCCAAGGGCGATGTCGCGGAGGCGGAAATCGTGCTGCGGAAACGTGGTATCGCGTCGGCGGGGAAGAAGGCTTCCCGCGCCACCAAGCAGGGTCTGGTGGCGAGCTATATTCACCACGGCGGGCAGATAGGCGTTCTGATCGAAGTCAACTGCGAATCCGATTTCGTTGCCCGTACCGACGATTTCCGGGAGCTGGTGCACGATATCGCCATGCATGTCGTCGCGGCGGACCCGCAATTTATTCGCAAGGAAGACGTTAGCGAATCGGTAATGGAGCGGGAGCGGGATATTCAGAAGTCGCGCGCGATCGCCGAAGGCAAGCCGGAGAAGGTCGCTGAAAAAATCGTTGAAGGCCGCATGGCGAAGTTCTACGAAGAGGTTTGCCTCTATGAGCAGCCCTTCGTTAAAGAGAACACGCTCTCGATCGACCAGTTGATCAAGACGAAAATTGCGAAGCTCGGCGAAAACATCGCCGTGTCGCGCTTTACCCGATATAAGGTCGGCGACTCAAGTGTCTAAAATGTGGCGCAGGCACTCCTGCCTGCCGTGTCGGCACTCATGCCGACACTTCTTTTT
>JBBRMO010000383.1:0-2516 GCA_038230815.1 Chthoniobacterales bacterium | reverse complement strand
CGCCATTTTGTAAGTAACCGTGCCGGCAACGATCATGACATCGCATTGGCGCGGCGAGAATCGCATCACTTCGGCGCCAAACCGGGAAATATCGAAACGGGCCGCGGCGGTCGCCATCAATTCGATCGCACAACAGGCGAGGCCCATCGGCATTGGCCAAAGTGAATTCTTGCGCATCCAATTCATCGCGGCATCGAGACGAGTGAAAATGATGTTTCCTTCGATCTTCGAATCGTAAGCCGCTGGCCGGACTTCGCGCATGTCGAACACTAAAGTCGCGGTTTGACGCCGCAAGGAGAATCCATTTCAGCCAGGGAGGCTTTCAAGGACATTCGACAATTGGATGGGACCACAAGGGATAAGTCCGACGCCTCTGAAAATGAATCCCGCCGAAGGGGTCTCGAGGAACTAGCCGGTCGCCTGCATCGGATAATCGGACACGATATTCACGTGACTCGATTCGATGACTTCGTGGACGATTTTGCCCAGCTCGGCCGCTTCGTACGGTTTTGCGATCACTCCGCGGAATCCAAAATCCTGGTACCGGCTCATGGTGGCGTCCATCGCATAGCCGCTTGAGACGATCGCATTTACGGTCGGATCGATTTCGATCAGCTTCTTCAGTGCTTCCTTGCCGCCCATGCCGCCGGGCAGAGTCAGGTCGAGAATGACGGCGTCAAAGCGTTCGCCCGCTTCCAGTTTTTGCCGGTAAAGTTCAACCCCTTCAAGAGCGCTCTCCGCCTGGCTGACTTTGTACCCGAGGCGCTCGAGCGTAAATTCCACCAGGGCGCGGATGGCCTCCTCGTCGTCGACAATCAGGATCCGGCCGGTTCCGGAAATCACTTCGTTGAGCTGACGAGGCGGTTCCGCGGGGACCTGATGAAGTCTGAGTGCCGGCAGGAAAATCGTAAAGGCCGATCCAAAATGGACTTTTGAGTCGACGGTGATGAGACCGTTGTGGTTCTTGACGATTGAATAAGTGGTGGCGAGGCCGAGACCGTTGCCCTTGGGTTTCGTCGTGAAATAGGGATCGAAGATGCGCTTGATGCAATCCTCCGAAATCCCGACACCTTCGTCGCGAATGGCGATGCGAATGTAATCGCCGGGCATCAGATCCGTGATGGCCGGTGAGGTATCCGAATCGTAGCTGAAATTATCGCAGCTCACCCGGAGGGTTCCACCATTAGGCATGGCCTGGTCCGCGTTCACTACCAGGTTGGCAATGACCTGGCTTATCTGTCCCGGGTCGATTTCGGCCGGCCAGAGATCGGCGCCGAAGAGAAATTCACTGCGACTATGCGAACCGCGGAGCGAAAAGCTCACCGTGTCCTGAATCAGTTTGCCGATTGACGCCGTTTTCTTAATCGGCGCGCCACCGCGGGCGAAGGTGAGGAGTTGCTGGGCAAGATCACGGGCGCGCATCGACGCGTTCTTGGCGTCGTTCAGCCGCGTGCCCATTTCATCGTTCGGCGGCAAAAGCAGCGACGCGAGCGAAATATTTCCGATGATTGCCGTCAGGAGGTTGTTGAAGTCGTGCGCAATTCCGCCGGCGAGCAAGCCGAGCTGTTCCAGGGTCTCGGCTTTGCGTCGCTCGGCTTCATTACG
Source organism: Chthoniobacterales bacterium (assembly GCA_038230815.1). GTDB lineage: Bacteria > Verrucomicrobiota > Verrucomicrobiia > Chthoniobacterales > UBA10450 > AV80. Next base: position 911 of record JBBRMO010000383.1, on the reverse strand, counting down.
CTGGCGTTCGGTGATGTCGCGGAAAACAAGGACCACGCCGGCGACTTCGTTTTTGCTGTCGCGAACCGGAGAGGCAACCTGCTCGATGACGTGCTCGCGACCCTGCCGCGAACGCAGGGTGGCGTTCTCCGGCATGCTCAAAAGAATCGATTGCGCCTCATTCCTTGAGCCGGTCCTCTGGGCCCGCGCCTGGGCGGCGAGATCAATCGCGATATTGTAAACTGATTTCAGCGGGTGGCCGATGGCTTCCTTCGATGTCCAGCCGGTGAGATTTTCTCCGGCATTGTTGATCATGATGATCTTGCCCTGGACGTCGGTCGTGATGACGCCGTCCTCAATGGAACGCAGGGTTACGGCGAGGCTCTCCTTGTCCGACGCGATCTCCTGCTCGAACCGCCGGCGCTCGGTCACGTCGCGCACCATCGCGACAAAGAGCATCTGCTTGTCGACCACCATCTGGCTCAATGAAATCTCGATCGGGAACGTCGCGTGACGCCGGGTGCGCCCCACCGCCATGGTGGTGCTGCCGGTCCGGATGGCGAGGTCATCCCAGGCACAAGCCACGGGCTCGGGCTCGGCCTTGTAGGTCTTGGGCACGAGCTTAGTAAACTTGTAACCCACCATCTCGTTGTTGATGCAACCGAACATCTTTTCCGCCGAGCTGTTCATCGAGCAGATGATGCCCTGCTCGTCGACCGTGATCATGCCGTCGAGAATGTTTTCGATGATCGAGCGAATGCGGGTCTCGATCCCCTCGAGCTTGGCCAGCTGACGACGCACGAGGACAAAACTGTAGCTGTTTGAAACGATCAATAACCCAACCGCAAAAACACAGAGCAATGCCAACCCCGTCGTCTTGATAATACTGTCCCGGCTCGCCGTGCTGGATCGCGCTTCATAAAGATCGACCT
>JBBRMO010000382.1:0-2518 GCA_038230815.1 Chthoniobacterales bacterium | reverse complement strand
TTTTCTATTTTCAACACTGGGTGGTGCAAAAACCCTTTGGCATCATTCTCTTCATTGGCGAAGGCCTCGCCCCCGCCCGGCTCGCTGCGACCCGGGTTTATGCCGCTGGCGCGGACGCGCCATTGTCGGTCGACTCGATGCCGCACCTGGCGTTAGTGACAAATTATTCGAACGACTTCGCGGCGCCAGACGCCGCCGCCGCCGCATCTGCGCTCGCTACGGGCGCGAAGGCCAAGAACAAATCGATCGGAGCGCAGGTGAGCGGAACCACGGCCGCAACTCTCATCGAACTGGCCCATCGGGCGGGGCGCGCGACAGGATTAGTGACTGATGGGAAATTGACGAACGCGACGGCGGCTGCATTTTACGCGCACACGTCCGACCCCACCGCGCACCTGGAAATCGCGCGTGAGTTAGCCGACACCTCAGGAATCGATCTCGTGCTCGGCGCCGGCATCCAGGATTTCTTGCCCGAATCAAAGAATGGCAATCGGAAAGACGGGCGCGACCTGCTTTCTGAGATTCGACGAAAAGGGTTCGATCTCGCACGCACCAAAGCAGATCTCGAAGCGATCCCGGGTTGGCGGAGGCCAAAACTTTTCGGTACTTTCGCGAACGCTGAACTTGCATTCGCGGATCAGATCGAAGCGCGCCAGGAGCAACCAAGTCTTCCGGAGATGGTGCGACGGGCGATTGAGCTTCTGCAATACACTCGAGGGGGATATCTGCTCGTGGTCGACGCGCGACTGATGCGAAAAGCGGCAGAACAAGATGACGCCGAACACACCCTGAGGGAAACGTTGGAATTCGATCGCGCTGTAGCGATGGCGCGCCGATATGTCGGAGAAAAATCGATGGTTGTCGTGTGCGGCGACGTGGCCCTGGGCGGTTTGAGCTTGAACGGATTTCCCTTCAGGACGGACCACGGAATCGCCGTTCTTGGCCTGAATTCCACCGGCGATCCCTGGTTCTCCTGGGCAAGCGGGCCAAACGGTCAAAAATCCTACGGAGCCGCGAAGCTGGCCGCTCAGCAATCCCCGTCGCCGAGCGCCACGCCCTTTCCCGAGCCGCCCCAGGAACCGGCAGCCTTCTACGCGCCCACTGCCCTTGAGACGGTCGAAGATGTCGTCGTGTTTGGGACCGGGCCGGGGACCGAAGCGCTTCATGGCTCCCTCGATAACACCGCGATCTTCAAAATCATTCGCGACTCGCTTTAAGCCGCGGCCGGTTCTGCCATTCTTCCGGACAAAAGAAAACCCGTCAGATCAGCCAGGCCGATCGACGGGTTTTCAAAAAATCTGCGTTTTCTTCTCTAGTTGCTGACCGGAAGAAGCTGCGGGATAAAGGTGAACGGCGGAGGGTTCGGAAGTGACGGCGGTGGTCCTTCAGCTGGAGGAGCCGGAGCCGGAGGCCCTTCCTCCGGAACATCCTTGCTGTCGGAGACATCCTTGGAATCAGCGACATCTTTCGAATCAGCCGTCGTCCGTGCGCTGGAGAAATCCCGGTTTGAAGCGAGGAGGTTGCCGTGGCTTGGACTAAACGCAGAAACCTCAGCCACGGTAAACGACGTGTCGCTATGGACGGCAGGAGTCCAGCGCAACATCACGTAGCGGCCCGATGTGGCCGGAAAATCTACCGAGGCCCGGCCCCGGGTTCCATCATCGATGGCCGAGCCAACGGGCTTCAGTTTCGCGAGGGCGCTTTCGTCCAGCGTCAACGAGTTCGGGTTATTGTCGCCATTTAGACCTGGCAACGATTGGAGAACATAGAAGTCGATTCCGGTCGCGCGGGGCGAATAGACGGCCGAGAGACGACGCACCGTCGACGTCTTTCCGAGATCGATTACCGCTACCGGCGAATTATCCGCCGGTGAAAAACCAAACGACGTGGCGGCCTGATCATCGATCATGTTATTCGCGAGCTTAAGATCGCTTCCCGAACTCACATAAAGGGCGCGCGCCTGACTGCGAACATTGTAATTAATCAGGGCGAAGCTCGCCTGCGGGCTGAGATTAGTTTTTGATGTGACGAGAGGTCGGGCCGGCACCGTTTCCGGGACTTTTTGCAGGACTAGATCCGAAGCAAAAACCGTCGAAGCGGAGACCAAAATGCAACCGGACAACTTGGCAAGGGCAGAGGCGCGTGTTTTCATAATTTCCATATCCACAAAAAAGATGGTAGGACGTTTCCCCTCTTTCGGCAATAAAAATCTTCGGGTCTCGTCCACATTTTTCGACCCTCAAAGTCTCCCCGCTTCGGGACTCCGTTTCCGACAGCAACCAATCCGGCCGCGATCTGTGGCTGAGCGGCCTAAACTTTACCCGTGTGGATGAGGATTTCGTCGGCCCGGCATGACCTCGTCTGATCTGCCCGGAAAGCGTTTTTCACCTGTTGAAAAACCGATGAATGACTTTCCAACGCCAAATTGTCGTTAGCCGGCATTCCTAAAGGAACCATTTCAGCGGGGCCCTGTCCGGGCTCCCGAGGCTGGAGTCTGTCGAGCTCGCTCTGATCAAAC
>JBBRMO010000381.1:0-2541 GCA_038230815.1 Chthoniobacterales bacterium | reverse complement strand
CGCGTCACGTCGAATTCCTGCCCGATCTCCTCCAGCGTATGCTCCCGCTCGCAACCGATTCCAAAGCGTAGCCGGATCACCTTCTCCTCCTTGGGAGACAGCGTTTTAAGGATTCCGGCGGTTTCGTCGCGGACATTCGATTCGATCACCGCATCCACCGGCGAACCCACCCAACGATCCTCGATCAAGTCGCCCAAAGCGGACTCGCCATCTCGTCCGACGGGCGTTTCGAGGGAAACGGGGTCGCGGGAGATCGTCTTCAGCTTCTGGACTTTCTCGACCGGAATATCCATCCGCCGGCCAATTTCGTCATTTGTAGGGGTCCGGCCGAGTTCCTTCTCCAGTTCCCGAGAGGCGCGCAGGAACTTGTTCATACTCTCGTTCATATGAACGGGAATTCGAATCGTGCGGGACTGGTCCGCAATGGCGCGGGTAATGGCCTGGCGAATCCACCAGGTGGCATAGGTCGAAAACTTGTAGCCGCGACGGTACTCGAACTTGTCGGCGGCGCGCATCAGGCCGATATTTCCTTCCTGAATCAAATCAAGAAGATGCAAGCCTCGATTCACGTATTTCTTAGCCACCGAAACGACCAGCCTAAGGTTCGCCTCTACCAGGTCTTTCTTGGCACGCTCGGCTTCCTGCTCGCCGTGACGGATCACGGTGAGGGTATGTTTCAAATCCGCCAGCGGAGCGCCCGCAGTGATTTCGCGCTTCCGGATCTCCCGGCGCAACTCTCGAATTCGTGCCTGGGCATTCGGACCGCCGAGCTGCTCGGTCTTCTTTACTTCGCGGTCGAGCTGACCCAATTCCTCTACAGCCCGCTCAATCTCCTTCCCAAACTCCTTCCATTTGTTCAGAAGGAATGGGGTCCGGCGAATGGCGAGGGAAGTCTCCACGCGCGCACGGTTCAGTTTGGCGCACATCCGCTTGCGCGGCTTCTTGTTCGCTGGCGAAATTGTCTCCAGCTTCTCTTCCAGCTGTTGCTGCTTTTTCTGCAGGGTGACCACGTCGAAAAATAATTGCTTCAGGTCCGACCGGCGCTTCGTGTCCGCCAGCGTCCCCTCCTCCATATCGCCCACATCGACGATGTTGTCGATCTCTTCGACGCCCTTTCGGATCTGCTCCGCAAGCTCCACGACCACCAATTGAACCAGCGCGGAGCGGCTAATTGCCTTTTGCATCCGCAACTTGCCGCGCTCCATGCGGCGGGCAAGGTCCACCTCGCCTTCGCGCGTCAGCAGCGGTACGGCGCCCATTTCGCGCAGATACACACGGACCGGATCGTCCGTGTAGATAGACTCTTCCACCGGCTGTTGCGGGTGTAGGAAGTCCGGTTCCTGAGCCGCCTCAGGATCGAAAAATTTAGTCGCTTCCTCGTCGAAATTGATACCGAGAGGATTCTCGGTTAAAAACTGATCTTCAAACTGGTCCACTGAGCCTCACCTCCAATGGAGCTGCGAGTCGTCTACTTCTCTGTATTGGGAAACTAAAATGAAAGTACGAGAAAGCCGGGTATCCGGTTGCCGTACAGCCCATCAAAAAACGCAACTCACGCCCGAGCCTGTCCGGCAAACATCTGATCATAACACTAAGACCGCCGAAGTTAAAGCCCTATTTATTCTGATGTTTCAAATCGGATAAGGTTACAAAATAAGCCTCTTAGCCGCTATGGCGCTTTCAGTCGCATCAAATTCTTCAATTCGTTGAAGAAAGCCTGCTCGTCCTGAAAGTCCCGGTAGACTGAGGCAAATCGTACATATGCGATCTTATCGAGATCCCGAAGTCCGTCGATCAGCAGCTCTCCTATTTCCGTAGTGGAGATTTCCCGGTCCGGCGAATCCGTTACCTTCGCCTCTACCTGGTTCACCAGGTCGGATAGCTTGCTCATCCCAACCGGCCGCTTTTCGCAGGCCTTAAGCAGACCGTTCAGCACTTTCTGACGCTCGAATTTCTCCCGCCGGCCGTCTTTTTTGATCACCAGATACGGAACTTCGTCGATCCGCTCATAGGTGGTGAACCTCTTTTCGCAGGCAAGGCACTGGCGTCGACGCCGGATCGCGTCTCCTTCCTTGCTCTCCCGCGAATCCACCACCTTGTCCTGCAAATGCCCGCAAAATGGACAGTTCATGGCCCCGGTCTTCCTTTAACGAAAAAATGAACCTATTATGATAAAGCCTCGTTACATCGAATGAAGGAGATTCGAGGCGAATTATGGCGACTGCGGTGATGACCCCGGCTTTTCTGGTGTCGGGCCCTGGCCTGGGACAGACCCCAATCGCCGATGGCAACTCCAAAAGATCGTTCAGGACCGGTTTGGATTCCGACAGCACACTCGTGGAACGCTGCCTCAGCGGGGACGACACCGCCTGGGAGGATCTGATTCGTCTCCATACTCGTAGAGTCTATAGTCTGTGTTACCGTTTCACGAACCGCGACGCCGAAGCTCAGGATCTCACGCAGGAAGTTTTTCTGCGCATTTTTAAGAATTTAAAGACGTTCCGCTCGGACGAGGGATCTTTCGGCACCTGGCTGGCGCGG
>JBBRMO010000380.1:0-2551 GCA_038230815.1 Chthoniobacterales bacterium | reverse complement strand
TGCCGACTACCGCGGAAACCTTCCCATCCAGAAAACGGCCCATCGCAATTTTCTCGCTCGTGGTCTCACCATGGGCATCGACAAAAATCACCGGCGTCTCTCGCCGCATCGCCTCCACCGCTGCTTCCGCCGCCGGAAAGGGATTCTCGAGAATTGGCTGCATGAAGGTGCGCATCTGAACGCTAAGCACGCCCACTTTTCCCTTGGCGGTCTCCAGCACAATCGATCCGCCGCCGGGCGCTCCCTGAGGATAATTTATGGGCCTGAGCAAACGCGGCTCAGTCCCGATGAAAGAAATGATCTCCTTTTGGTCCCAGATATGGTCGCCCGTGGTAATCACGGAGGCGCCGGCTCGCAATAGGTCGATTGTGATCTTTGGAGTGATCCCGCGTCCGCCGGCGGCGTTCTCGCCATTTACGATCACGAAATCCACCGCGTGCGATTCCTTGAGTCGCGGCAATTGCGCGATGACAGCGTTACGGCCCGGCTCGCCGACCACGTCGCCCAGAAAAAGAATCGTCAGCATCGCGCGAGCATCGTATTGAAACTGCGGATTTCCAAACCGTGATCTTCCATTCAAATCGCTTTTCGACCTTCCTCGCCCTCTACTTATTTCTCTCCTTCTCCGCGCGGGCGGCCGATCACCTCAGCAATCCGCTGGCTGATTCGCCCAACTGGAAGTCGCTGGCGAAATTTCAGGGGACGATGACCCACGACGAATTCGAGCGCCTGCTCCAGGGTGTTTATTGCACCCACGGAATCAGCGACGAGTTCATTCGCGTGGATCCCAAGGAAGCCTGCATCCTGATGGATCGCGACGCGCAGACGTGGTTCACGCTTCGGTTCGCGAGTTCCGATCCGACCCGCAAGGTTCTCCTCCACGGATGGCTCGCGAAGCACACCCGACCCCGCGGAAAAAAAGCCGGGGTCCTTTCGGGACTGAAGATCGCGCTCGATCCCGGCCACATCGGCGGGGCGTGGGCGAAGATGGAGGAACGGTGGTTCAAATCCGGCGACGCCACGCCCGTTGAAGAAGGCGAGATGACTCTGCGCGTGGCGAAGATGCTCGCTGAGAAATTGCGCGGGCTCGGCGCGCAGGTTTCGTTCGTGCGGGAAAAAACGGAGCCGGTCACTCCCTATCGCCCCGACGATTTCAAGGAAGCCGCGCGCGCCTGGTTAAAGGCGAACGGGACAGAAAACCCGCACGACGGATTCGACGGCCCGGACGACCCGCTCAAAGAACAGACCGTGCGCTGGCAGAGTGAGATTTTGTTCTATCGCACGAGCGAGATTCGAGAGCGGGCCCGGCGCGTGAACTCCAAACTGCGCCCTGACCTCGTCCTTTGCCTCCATTTTAATGCCGAAGCCTGGGGCGATGAGCACAACCCCACGCTAAGCGAAAAAAATCACCTCCACCTGCTGGTCAACGGGTCTTATTTGCCTCCCGAACTGGCCTTCGACGACGAGCGCTTCGAGATGTTGCAAAGGCTGCTCAATCGCGTTTCCGACGAGGAGATCAAGATAGCGGACGCAGAGGCCGCCAGCATGGCCAAGCAAACGGGGCTGCCGCCCTACCAGTACACGACTGACAACGTTACCAAGGTCGGGACGAGCGGTTACGTTTACGCGCGTAATCTCGTTGCGACCCGTCTTTACCAATGCCCGGTCGTTTACTTTGAGCCGTACGTCATGAATAGCCTCGACGTGGTCGCGCGAACTCAGGCCGGGGACTATGAGGGAACGCGCGTAGTTAACGGCGTGGATCGCCGCAGCATCTATCGCGAATACGTTGACGGCGTCCTGGGCGGGCTGGTGGAATATTATAAAGCAGCGGGAAATTGATTGGGTAGAGCGACGCTCTGCGGAGTCTCAACGCTGCGGCTCGACAGAGTCTCGCCCTGCCAATTAGAGCTTCGCGACCGCGGCTTCGATATCTTCCATCGTCACATCTGTCGCTAGTTTCGCCGAGCCGATTGCCGGCGTAACTACAAACCGCACCTCCCCGCGCGCGAACTTTTTATCGAACCGGATCGCCTCCGCGATTTTTTCTCGAGGAAAATCCTCCGGGAGCCGCGTCGGCAAATCGAACGCTCGAAGCATTCCCACGATTCTTTCCCGCTCCCCCTCGGGCAGGCCCGCTTTCCGGACGGATATCTCACCCGCCGCCACCATGCCGAGGCTGACAGCTTCGCCATGCAGAAAGTCCCGATACTCGCCGGCGCGCTCGATCGCGTGGCCGACGGTATGGCCAAAATTCAGCAGCCGCCTGTCTCCCTTTTCAAACTCATCACCGGATACGATGTTGTATTTTATTTCTACATTTCTCCTGATCAGCTCATCGGTGATATCAACAGATGATTGGAGAGAATGCAACGTCTGGCGTTCCAGCCACCCGAATAATTTATTATCCTGTATGCACGCGTGCTTGATGATCTCTGCAAATCCATTTATCCATTCTGTGTCTGGCAGCGTACGTAAAAACGAATAATCATAAAATAAAAATTCAGGGTGTTTTAAGGTGCCTACAAGGTTTTTATAGATCCCGACATCT
>JBBRMO010000379.1:0-2555 GCA_038230815.1 Chthoniobacterales bacterium | reverse complement strand
GTGGGCGGGACGAATTCGGCCCCAGGTGAGCCAGCTGCAATCTGCGAGCAGATCGGGCGCGTGGAGTTTCCACGAGGTAAAGCCGGCGAGGAGAGTTCCGAGCAGCAGCCAGATAATCGCGGACGCGTAGAAGAACAGGACGGGGAGCCGCGTCGACGCATCGATCAACGCGCGCTCGACCTGTTCAACGTCGTGGGTTGTGACCTCGTTACCGGGCGTTGGCACTTCGGGGCTCGGCGCTTTTAAGGGAACTTCAGCGGGATTTATCGGCGATTGCGGATTCATGGCGTTTTGCCGCGAACGGGCAAAGGCGTCCCAGGGGCGGACGGCGAGGTTGAGGGTGATGGACTCACCTGCGCCTTGGCGGCGGCAGAAGGCGGCGAAGCGGCCGGACTTGAATTCGGTCCCGGCTGGGTTTTGGGCGGCGCGGAGGGCGGATTTATTGCCGCGGCCGGTTGGTTGTGAGCCTCGGAATCAGGACCGGTCACTGAAGTCGGTTTGGGAGTTGAACTCACACTCGCGGCGGGCGCATCGGCGGCCGGTGAGGTTTGCGGAGCTGCACTCGGCGACGACGCCACGATTGGGCCAGCTGTGGTCGGTTTCTTGTCGGCCAATTCAACGAGCATCATTTTCATCGCCTCGTTGATCGGAATCCGCGCAACGCCTTTGGTCTTGTCGACCCACCCATAAGTCGTAAGCGCCGTCAGGCTCTCTTTCTGCGCCGCTTCCAATTTCTCCGCCCGGACCTTGGCGCGTTTCTTTTCGTAGCTATTGCCGCGCGGCGCGGCGCCGATGACGACGAGAGCCAGCAGGCCGAAGAACGCGAACAACAGGACGACCCCGAGCCACGTCGAGAACATCGACCGGGGCTGGTTAGGCTGGAGTGGTTCTGTCGGTGTCACGGCTAGTTAACGATGCGAAGCGATTCGAGCAGGCGCGGATCGCGGTTCGGGAAAAGGGAGCTGCGGCGCGCAATCCAGAGGAAGAAAAAGGCCAGAGTCCCACCCATTCCGAGCAGCGGCATGAAGTCCCAGATGCTCACGAGGACACCCGAACCATGCAGCGCGGGCAGGATCACGACGTAGATATCGACCATCTGCATGAACACGAGCCAGCCCGCGATCAAACAAAGCCGGTGCGGTTTTCTCTTCACCCCTTGGATGAGCAGGATCACAAACGGAATGAAGAAGCGCCCGATGACCAGAAACAGGCTGAGCGCATTCCACGATTCCGTATTTCGCCGGATGAAATATTCCGTCTCTTCCGGCATGTTCGCATACCAGATGAGCATGTACTGGCCGAAGCCGATGTAGGCCCAAAAGATAACGAAGGCCAGCATCCATTTTCCCATGATGTGGTAATGCTCGACCGTGATCGTTTCCTTCAGAAAACCGGCCTGGCGCAGCGCCGTGATTACCAGGACCAGGAGCGACATCGAGCTGCCCGCGGCGCCTGCAAAAATATAAACGCCCCACATCGTCGAGAACCAGCGGTAATCGACACCGAGGAGCCAGTCGTACGCCCCGAAGGTGAGGGAGAGCCCGAAGAGTGGCAGCGCGATGAAAGCCAGCCGTCGCATGTTTATCGTGAACGCTGGATTCCCATCACGGTCCTGCCGGATCGAGAACCGGCGGAAGAGCAGAGTCGCGCCGATAAAAAAGACGAAATAGAAAATGGAGCGGGCGAGGAAGAAATTCCAGTTCAGGTAGGCACGCTTGCTATCGAGAATCGGATCGTGCCCGACCGGGATGTTCATCCATTCATAAAGATTATGGCGGTAGATGACGATCGGGATGAAGAACACCGCCATGACCGCGATAAGCATCGCGAGGTTTTCGAGCTGGCGCCTTACAACCACCGACCATTCCGCGTCGACGACGTGATGGACGATGATCCAGAAAAAACAGCCAGCCAGCATCGTGAAATAAAAGGCAAATGCGAACAGCCACGAAAAACTGAATTGCTTCGGCGAGACAAATGCGCCGACGACGCTGAGTCCCAAACCCACCAGTCCCAGCAAAGCGAGCACAAACGAGAGCGGGGCGAACCGGGTCGACTCGATGTATTCGCCTTCCGGAGTCGGCATGTCAGATCGCTCGCTCATTTCCTGGCTGGCTCCGGGGTAGGTTCGGGTTTCGTTTCGGCCGGTTTATCCAGCTCCGCGCGATGATCCGGCGGCACGTCCGCTTCCGTCGCATTTTCACTCCGCTGCAGCGCGCGCAGATAAGCGATGATCGCCCAGCGATCAGTCACGCTGACGTTCGGTCCGTAAGCCATCATCGTATTTTTGCCGTTGGTGATCGTGTTAAAAATTTCGCCTTCAGCCATTTTCCGGATCCGTTCGTCCTGCAAACTGACCACGGTGGCCAGACCGTATTGTTTCGTGATCCCATTGCCCGCCGCAGTCGGTCCGTGGCAAACGGCGCAGTTGATGTTGAAGCGCTGTTTCCCCCGCTCCATCAGATCGCCCGTAACCGCGAGGGGAAAGCCCGCGCCCCAGTTCGTCCCCATCTTCCCGGTATTGAAATAATCGTTGCCGCCGCTGAAGCCGAGAT
>JBBRMO010000378.1:0-2576 GCA_038230815.1 Chthoniobacterales bacterium | reverse complement strand
ATTTGGTCGAACAGTACGGCGACGTCATCCAGAGTGGCGCGCGCAACATGCAAAATTTTTCACTGCTGCGCCGGGCCGGCCGTTCGAAGTTGCCTGTCCTTTTGAAACGGGGCATGGCCGCGACGCTCGACGAATGGCTCCTCGCGGCTGAGTACGTCATGTCGGAAGGAAATTACCAGGTCATCCTGTGCGAGCGCGGCGTGAGAACCTTCGCGCTCCATACGCGCAACACGCTGGATCTGGCCGCCGTCCCGGCGGTTCGGCGCATCTCGCACCTGCCGGTCGTGATCGACGCTTCGCATGCCGCTGGGAAAAATTACATGGTCGCGCCTCTCGCCCGGGCCGGAGTGGCCGCCGGCGCCGACGGTGTGCTTGTGGAAGTTCACAACGATCCAAAGAGCGCGTTATGCGATGCGGCGCAGGCTCTCACCCTCGGGGAATACGAGGAAATGCTGATCCAGCTGCGGGCGATAAGGGAAGTGATTGCGCCATAGCTGGTAGAAACGCGCTGCGGCGTCCCTGCCAGCGCTATTTAGAGAGCGAGAAAATTCCGCAGCAGTGCCATTCCCTCAGTCGTGAGAACCGATTCCGGATGAAACTGGACGCCGTGAATCGGAAATTCGCGATGTCTTAATCCCATCACTTCCCCCTCGGCCGTTTCGGCGGTTATCTCGAGACACGGCGGCAAAGTTTCACGCCGAACGATGAGAGAATGGTAGCGCGTCGCCTCGAAGGGATTGGGAAGATTCGCGAACACGCCGGTGTTGTGATGTCGCACCGGCGAAGTCTTGCCGTGCATCAAGCGCGGCGCGGCCACTACTTCACCCCCAAACACAGCGCCGATGCATTGGTGGCCGAGGCAAACGCCGAGAATTGGTATCTTCGGACCGAGCTGGCGAACAATCTCGTTGCTTATTCCGGCGTCTTCCGGCCGGCCCGGGCCGGGGGAAATGCAGATTCGCGCCGGGGCCCATCGCTCGATTTCAGGAATGGTGATCTCATCGTTGCGCCTCGCCACGATCTCCCACTTAAGCACGCCAAAGTATTGGACGAGATTGTAAGTAAACGAGTCGTAGTTATCGATGATCAGAATCTTATTCATCACTCGCCCTGCTAATCGCATCGACCATGGCCATCGCCTTGTTCACCGTCTCCTGATACTCGCTCGTCGGATCGGAGTCTGCCACAATGCCAGCGCCGGCTTGCAAATAAGCACGTCCGGCTTTTAGCACGATGGAGCGCAGAGCGATGCAGCAATCGAGCGCGCCGTCGAATCCAAAATACCCAACCGCGCCGGCATAACATCCGCGCTTCCTGTTCTCGAGCTGGCTGATGATCTGCATCGCTCGAATTTTCGGCGCGCCGGAAACCGTCCCCGCGGGAAACGTGGCGCGCATGACATCGAACGCGGTCGTATCCTTCCGCAAACGCGCGACCACCTGAGAACCCAGATGCATCACGTGACTGTATCGTTCGACGACCATCTGTTCGGTGACGCGCACAGTCCCTGCCTCGGCGACGCGGCCGAGATCGTTCCGGGCGAGATCGATCAGCATCACATGTTCGGCCCGTTCCTTGGGATCGGCCAGGAGCTCGGCGGCGTTCCGTTCATCTTCTTCCGGGGTTCGTCCGCGCCGGCGTGTCCCGGCGATTGGACGAACCTCGGCTCTGTCGTCGGTGACCCGCACATGGAGCTCGGGTGAGCTGCCCACGAGCGAGAACGAGCTGCCGAAACGCAGGCAAAACATATAGGGCGACGGGTTGACGAGGCGGAGACACCGATAAAGTTTCAGCGGATCGCCGGCAAAATCGGTTTCGAACCGTTGCGACAACACGATTTGAAAGGCGTCGCCGGCCCGAATGTGCCCTTTCGCTCGAAGGACTGCCGCCTCGAATTTCTCCTGGGTGGTGTTGCTCTGCACCGTCCGGCGAGAGACCGGCTTTTGCGCGTCGATGAGCGACAGTCTGGCGGGACTGGTCAGCTGCGCGAGCGCCTCCTGGATCCTGCCCTCGGCTGTGGTGTGCGCCTCCGCCGCGTTCTCATGATCGTCGAGAAAAACATTCGCGACGATTTTTACCCGCCGATAACGGTGGTCGAAGACAATGAGTAACCCCATGATCATGAAGATCATCTCCGGCAGTTTCAGGTCATCCTCCGGCGGTTGCGGCACCGATTTCTCAAAATATCTGGCCACATCGTAACCGAGGAAACCAACGGCGCCGCCCGCAAAGCGGGGCAAATCCGGCTCCGCGACGAACCGGAAGCGAGACATCGTTCGCTCCAGGGCGTCGAGCGGGTCCGCACCTCCCTCCAGCGTTGCGAATCGCCCATTCTCTTCGGTGCTGACAATGCCGTTTTCGCTGCGGATGATAAGACGTGGGCTGAAGCCAAGAAACGAATACCGGCCCGATTGCTCCGTTTGTTCCGCTGATTCAAAAAGGAACGAGTAACCTCCGTCGTCGAGTTTCTGGAAGGCCGAAGCGGGCGTTTCGCCATCGGCGACGAAGTCAACGAAGACCGGGACCACGTTGCCTTGCTTGGCGAGTTCCGTGAAACGTTCGCGCGACGGGACGAT
>JBBRMO010000377.1:0-2584 GCA_038230815.1 Chthoniobacterales bacterium | reverse complement strand
GGCTATCCGGAAAGTTCGCCAGTTGGGGCGTTTCCGTTTGGCGCGAGTCCATTCGGTATCGAAGACATGTCCGGAAATGTTTGGGAATGGTGCCTGGATTTTTTCGAGCCGTATCGAGGCGTCGCGAAAGTGAATCCGCGCGGCCCGACGGCGGGATCAAAGCGCGTTTATCGTGGCGGAAGTTGGAAGTCCCGTTTCAACAGCCTGCGAGCGACGACTCGCAATTCGAACGTCCCGAATTACTCCTGTAACGATCTTGGATTCAGGATCGTCTGTGAGTGCGAATGATTCAGGAACAAACAAAAAGGCGGTCGCTGCTGGCGACCGCCTTCTGAAACTTGTCGGCGATAAAATCGTTTAGGAAGGATTGAAACGGAACTTCGTCCGCCCGCGCTTGGCGTTAGCCTTGGCTTTGCGGCGGCTCTTTTGGTTCGGGGTCTCGAACGCCCGGAGCCGTCGGACTTCCTCCAAAATTCCCTCCGCATCCAGCTTGTTCTTCAAGCGTTTGAGCGCCCGGTCAACCGGTTCACCTTTACGAACAATCACTTCAGGCATGTGTCTTCCTCGTTTCTAAAAAATGTCCGGTTCCGAACCGGTGCAGCCGAGACTACTCGGACGGGCGCGGGGCGTCAACTCCTGTGAATAACTTTCGCCAAATACTTCGGCCTGACCGGCCCCCGAGCGATGAATAAGTTGCTCCATTCCCTGGCTAAACCGTTCGACCCGTAGCGGCTGCGGCTTTTTCGGTAATTTCCCGTCGCAGGCTGGAAGCGCCGCCTCCCCGGGCTCGCGTCCACCAAAGAACGATGGGAGAAGCGATGAAAATGGACGAATAGGTCCCCACCACGACGCCGATAATGATGGCGAGCGCAAAGTCGCGCAGGACAGATCCGCCAAAGAAGAAGAGGCAGAGAATTGGAATCAACGTGACGGTGCTGGTGAGAATCGTCCGGCTCAACGTTTGGTTAATGCTGTCGTTCATGATCTGCTCGATCGATCCTCGCTTGCTGCTGGCCAGACCTTCGCGGATTCGATCGTAGACGACGATCGTATCGTTGATGGAGTAGCCGGCGATCGTCAGGACCGCGCCCACCATCGTCAGGCTTAACTCCCGGTTAAGCAGCGAGAAAACTCCGACCGTTATGATCACATCATGGAGCAGGGCGACAATCGCGCCCACTGCGAACGACAATTCAAAGCGGAACGTCACGAAAATCAGGATGCCGAGTATTCCAAGCCCTAGCGCGATGAGCGAATTTCTCGCCAGCTCGCCGCCGACCAGGGCGCCGACGCGATCGGACCCTTCAACGTGGAACTGCGAATCCGGCATCGCCTGGGGGAGCTTCTCTTCCACGGTGTCGCTCGTGTGCAGGGGCGTGCGAACGGTGATGTAATATTTGCCGCCCTGCGCGGATTCCTGGATCGACGCATCGGCGATATTCATCGAGGTCAGGACCTGGCGCACCTGGCCGACGTCTATGATCTTTGGAGAGCTCAAAGTCAGCAGGTCGCCGCCTTTGAAATCGACTCCGAAATTCTTTTCGCCCTTCAGGTAGAACGAGGTTGCCCCGGCGAGGATCAAAGCGAGCGAGCAAAGCACCGCCACTAAACCCTTCCCGAGGAAATTGATGTGCTGCGATGAGATCAGGTGCAGCATCCTGATTTTCTTGACCCGACCGCTGTCGACGAACCAGCCGAAGGCGTTTCGACCCACGATGAGGGCGGTGAAGAGCGACGCAAGAATGCCGAGGGTCAGGGCGATGGCGAAGCCGCGGATGGGGCCGGTGGCCTTCCAGAACAGGATCGTAGCCGTGATCAGCGTTGTAACGTTCGCATCAAAGATCGAGCTGAAGGCCTTTTGGTAGGCGGCCTGGATGGCGGTCTGGAGAGATTTGCCAAGGGCCAGTTCTTCTCGCAATCGCTCATAGATCAGCACGCTCGCATCGACGGCCAGGCCGATTGTGAGAATGATGCCCGCGATGCCGGGAAGGGTGAGGACCACGCCACCTGGGATGAGCTGGAACGACCCAATAAGCAGAACAATGTTGATGAGCAGGGCCAGGCAGGCGATCACGCCGGCGAAACGGTAATAGAGAAGAACGCACACCAGGGTGATCGCGAGTCCCACGAGACCTGCCATAATGCTGGCGCGGATCGAATCGAGACCGAGGGTGGGGGAGACGCTCCGTTCCTCCTCGATGCTCACCGGGGTCTGGAGCGGGTTCTCAAGCACGCTCGCCAGGCCGCGCGCTTCCTGCTCGGTGAAGCGGCCCGTGATCTGAGCGTTGCCGCCGTAAATCGCGTCGCGAATCACCGGCGCCGATTGAACGACGCCGTCCAGGACGATCGCGAAGCGGAAGCCTTTCGATTTCTCGGTGATATCCCCGAAAACCTTCGCCCCTTCACTGTCAAAACGCAGTTGCACACCCCAGCCTTCGTTTCCGAAATAGGCGTTCGATCCGCTGACGTGTTCGCCGCCCAAGTCGGATTTCTTCTTTACGAGAAGCCGCTCTGTCTGCTGCTTCTTGTCATTGTCAGCCCTCTCGGCGTGGGTCTCGACCCGGTATTCCGGCGGAATTACATC
>JBBRMO010000376.1:0-2592 GCA_038230815.1 Chthoniobacterales bacterium | reverse complement strand
GCCTGCACGGTTTTGCCGAGCCCCATCTCGTCCGCTAGAATTCCTCCAAGTCCGCTCTCGGCCAGACGAGAGAGCCAGGCAACGCCTTCCAGTTGATATTCACGGAGCTCAGTCCCGAGTGGGCCGAGCTTCTCCTTCAGCGCATCGGGAGCGTAGACGGTCCCATCACCAGTGAGTTTCTTTAACGCCCCGCGCACATCGACGATGCGAGCGCCGGCTTCCCGCGCCGTTGTCTCGAGATAGTTAGCATGGGCCCGATCGATTCGATAAACACCGGGCTGGCCCTGCGAAGGTTCACAGTCACGCAAGACTTCTTCGAAATCGGAGAGAGCATCGGGATCGAAGACGGCCGTCTGGCCATTCCGGAGCCGGGTGCGGCTTTGACCTGAGCGCAACAATCGCTGGAGCTCCGCGGCCGCGAAGGTTTCGCCGCCCGGAGAAGCGAGCGAATACCGCAACTCGAACCAGTTCTCGCCCGAAGCAACGATGTCGATGGCTGGAGCCAGGGGTTGCACTTCCTGGCTGAATTTTTCGGCTTGCGACGAGAGCGTAACGTCCCATTCCGTTTTTAACCGCGCGTATTCAAAAGCGAAGAACCGTGCGATCTCGTTTTCCTTCCGCACGACGAACTCGTCCCCGGAAGCAGAGCTGAATCCGAAGCCTTCCAGGCGACGGACCGCCGCCGTCTCCGCTCCAAGGTCGCGTTGAAGAATCCGGTTTTGATTCGCCGGATCTCTCATCAGCGCCAGCCCCGAATCTGGTTCACCGCTCAATGGAATTTTCGCGCCTGCGCCGTATCGGCAGAAAAGTCTGGCCCGCAGCTCGCGCATCGAACCCTCTACGCTCAGGGCAAAAAGCGGAGTTCCCATGCGGACTTCGGGAAGCACGAGACCTCCACCGATCTGAACCTCGAACCAATTTCCTAAACGCGGCGCATCGACTGCCAGGAAAGAGAGCGAGCGCTCGCCGCGCATGGTGAGCGGCCCGCCGGCTAGTTCGAAGAATTCTACCGGCAGCCCTTCCACGCAGGGGAAAAATCCCTGCTCCGTTTTTATCCACGCTTCTGTTCCGGCGACGAGCAACCTCTCGGTTTTCTCGGCCGAGAGGCGCAAAGCAATTCCGTCTTCGCCGCTCCGCTCCAGAAGAATTGCGGGCCGATGCGTTTTTTGGGAAACGTTGACGGCCACCGACTTGCCGAAACTCACTCGCGGATGCCCCCGGAGGAAAGGAAGAAGGCGAAGAAATTCTTCTCGCGAAAACATGCGCATGGCGGCGAGGCGTTCCCCGGAAGCCGATGGGCCGAGGCCATCGATTGCCGTCAGATCGAAGGTGTCGCACTCGTAAGTCGCATCGACCGGGAGCGTGCCCGGCATGGCGCGCTTTCCGCCGAGTTCCACTTCTGTCACCAACATGAGTTGCTGCTTTGCCCAGGACGATTCGAAATTCGGCGGAAGAATAAAGTGAAGACGAAGCGAAATCCCGTCTCCAGTTCCAAGCTCTACGAACCTTGGCCCAGCCCGCGCAACGACTTCGGAGGCGACCGGCGCTTTGCTCTTCGTCGCCGCTCGCAACTCCGAATTCTTGCGCTCGATGTAAGCCAGCCCGACCGCCAACGCGTGCCCGCAGATCTTGCCCCACTCGCGTGATTCCCGGCAGGTGCACAAATTTTCCACATCGGACGCGGTCTTGATTCGAAGTCCGGAACGCAGGGTGCGGTTGCCTTCCCGCACGGTGCCGGAAAGCAACGGCGGGGCATAGTCCGCCTCGGAGACGCGCCCCGCCTTGTGCAATTCCTGCGCACTTTTCATGGCCGGCCAGCCACCGGCGTTCACGAGCAGTTTTTGCGTAATCTCGGGCGCGCTGTTTTCCACGCGGGACAGTCCGATTCCCGGCCGGCAACGCAACTTTCCGCGGATGCACCGAATCGGCTGGCCGGTTCGCCCTTTTGCCATGAAGCTGCGCGGCTCCCGATGGCTAGATTCCGACTTTTCGACCTGAACGATGCGCAGCAGCGCGCGGTGAAATGCACGGAAGGACCTCTCCTCATCCTCGCGGGCGCGGGGACGGGCAAAACGCGCGTCATCACCGCCCGCGTGGCCTATCTCATCATGCAGGGCGCCGACCCGGCGCACATTCTCGCCGTCACTTTCACCAACAAGGCCGCGACCGAAATGCGGGAGCGTCTCGGACGGATCCTCGACTCGGAAGCGGCCGGAAAAGTGACCATGTCCACTTTCCACGCGCTTTGCTTGCGCATCCTGCGCACGAACATCGACCGCCTGGGCTACAAAAATAATTTCAGCATCTATGACGAAGGCGATCAGCTCGGGCTGATCAGGAAGATCATCACCCGGACATCGGCCCGGGACGAAAAGCTCGATCCTAATCTCGCCAAAAACGCGATCAGCAAAGCGAAGAACAACAGCTGGAAACCCCCGGACACCGACGAGACCCTGCTCGGAGCCGTTTTCGCGCGTTACCAGGCTGAGTTGAAAACCCTGAACGCCGTCGACTTCGATGATCTGCTTTTGCTCGCCGTGAAATTGCTCAGCGAGCATCCCGACGTCCGCGATCGCTGGCGCGACCGGTTTC
>JBBRMO010000375.1:0-2615 GCA_038230815.1 Chthoniobacterales bacterium | reverse complement strand
TTCGGTTTCGCCACTCGCACTGAAAGCCAGGATGACGTCGCCGTCCGCCACCATGCCAAGATCGCCATGCAATGCGTCCAGGGAATCCAGGACCACCGCGGGCGACCCGGTGCTGGTAAGGGTGGAGGCGATCTTGCGCCCAATATGTCCCGATTTGCCGACGCCGAGGACGACCACCTTGCCACGCGCTTCCACGCAATCCTTGATCAAGGTGACCGCGCGCGAAAAATTTTCATCCAGCCGTCCGCGCAGGCGCTGGAGTTCAAAGATCTCCACGTCCAGAACGCGGCGCGCTTTTTCCAGATAGTCCATTTCGCCCTGATTGTGCGCCTGGGCGCCGGGTCGGGCAAGAATTCCCGAAACCAATCGGCCCCTTTGGCGGTTCAATGATTGGTGAATGCAGAAGGCTTGCTTTCCTTTTCAGGACCTGCTTCAACTGGCCCTCCATCGTCGCGCCTTAACCTATGAAAACTTCCCTTCTTGTTCTTTGCCTGATCGCGGCCGCTGCCAGTTCTGTCGTCGCGGAAACTTATCGAGCGCCGATCCCGCGCCCTCATCAAAAGCAACAGCCCCGGCGTCCGGCCCCGCCGATTTCGCGACGCGAAGTGGACGGTGTCATCCCGCGCGGCATTCGCGGTGGTAACTTCATCCAGATGTTCAATCCCAAAGCGCCCGCCAAATACGGCACTTCACAGGAAGCAATTTGTTTCGACCCGTTGCCGATGAACGTGATCCCAGGCCAAAACGGTCAAACCGATCCGGGAAAGTGGAAGGGCATTAAGTTTTTCGTATTCCGGTTTTGGCGCGACCCGGGGGTGGATCGAGCGCACCATCGCTCGATGCTTAAAATGGCGGCGGAGCCGCACACGACTGATCCCACCCGGCCAGTGGTGGGGTGCTATTGCGCGACGTTCCTGAAGCCGGAGATGCTGCACATCTACCGGCAGATCACATCGCTGCGGCGGTTCGAGCCGTTTGTGATTGCGCAAAAGCGGGACGAGGCGGAGCGCTATCCGTTCGATCGAATCGCAGTCGTCGGCAAGCCGGCGATGCATTTTGCGCGGCGATTCTGGTTCAAGGAGGTGCTCGATGCTCCGTGGGAAATTTCGCCAGGGGAGGTGCGAAAGCTGACGGGAATTCTCGCCGACGTCAAAGCGGAGCTGGTTCACATTTATTTTGGCCACATCGCGGTGCATCTGCTGCCCCTGATCCGGGCCTGGTCGAAGCCTGCCGTGGTCTCGTTTCACGGCGCGGATGTGATGGTCGACCTGGAAAAGCCGGCCTATCGCGCCGCGACGCAGCAAATGCTGGAGGCAGTGCGGCTCGTTCTGGTGCGGTCGGAGTCGTTGGGCCGGGCCTTGATTAACCTCGGCTGTCCTGCGGGAAAGATCAGGCTTCAGCATACGGGGATACCGGTCGACGACATCCCGTTCCGTCCGCGGGAATGGCCGAATAACGGGACCTGGAAATTTGTTCAGGCCTGCCGACTCATTGAAAAGAAAGGACTTCGCGTAAGCCTGCGGGCGTTTGCGAACTTCGCGGCGGAACGTCCGGGCGCCACTTTTACGGTTGCGGGCGAAGGCCCCCTTCGGAGCGAACTCGGCAGAATGGCGGCAGAACTGGGCGTGGCTGACCGAGTCTTCTTCCCGGGGTTCATCTCGCAAACTCAGCTGCGCGAATTGTTTTACCAATCGCACATTTATCTTCATCCGAGCGAGGTCGGCGGCGATGGAAACCAGGAGGGAGTTCCGAATTCGATGCTTGAAGCGATGGCGAGTGGCTTGCCCGTCTTCGCCACGGAACACGGCGGAATTCCGGAAGCGATCGAGAATGGAAGAAGCGGAATCCTTGTCCCGGAGCGTAACGATGCGGCGCTCGCTCTCGCGCTGCGTGAGCGAACCGCCAACCCGGAAGGGCTGGCGGCGATCGCCCGAAATGGCGCGGAAGCCGTCCGGAAGCATTTCGAGCAAGGCGGACAGACCCGGCAGCTCGAGGATTATTACTTCGAAGCGATTGAGTAATTTCGGGTCATCCCGCTTCGCTCCGCTCGGGATGACAGCGTTACCTGAAGAAGTTTTTGAGCTGTTGGGCGACCACTTCGAAACCAAGCACTTTCGATGCGGCCGGGATCATCGCGGCGACGCTTGCGTTGTAAAAGTCTCGATCGGTCAGGAGACGGGTTGCGGACTCCTGGATGGCAGCAATCGAACGCGCGACTCCGCAGAAATCCGGAAACCCCTGTCGATCGATTGCGCCATTCCCGCCCACGCAGGGAATGCGGCAGAGCAGGGCGTCACCCGCGACCTGGCCTGGAACGAAACTGCTGTCGAGTTGCAGGACGATTTTGTGACGCGCCAATTCGCGTAAATAATCGGGATAGGTGAGCTTCCTGTTCCGCACTCGCAACTTCTCAGGCGCGAAACCCATTTCCGACAAGAGCCGCGCTCCCCGGCGGCCATCGTAATCGAAAACGGTCACGGGTTCGCCGGTGTTCTCGCTCAATTGGCGGGCGACGAAGAGCGCCGCCAGGTGGTTCCGCGAGGGGACATCCCATTCACGGGTCCCGATGAAAATCCCGGAGCGCTGCTCGATCGGCCGGGAAAAATCCCAGCGCG
>JBBRMO010000374.1:0-2636 GCA_038230815.1 Chthoniobacterales bacterium | reverse complement strand
TCGGCGGGGTTGATTTTGGCGCTCCGGAGCAGAGCGCGCTTCTTCCTTCGCCGCGCTGTCTTTATAGAAGAGAACGCCATGAGCGCGGAGGTTGCTGACTAATGCGCGCAGATCGCTGGCAAATTCCTGGTTACTTAAAAGTGTGGCAAGCGCGCCTTTGCCGCTCGAAGCCTTCTGGATCACTTCGGTAGCTGCCTGAATGGTCTTGCGGGCATCGGCGATCGCCGCTGGCAGATCGTCCGCGGCTTTTTTGGCGGAGTCCATCGTTTGACTCGCCTTGTCGAGGACACCATCAACCTTCTGGGTAGAAACGGCCAGTGCCGTGGTCGCCGTATTCAAGTTTTCCACTGCTGATTTTATGTTGTCCAGGTTCGCCTGGGAAAGAGCTTCGTTGTTCAGTCGCGAGATCGCCGTGTTTGCGTTCTGCACAGCGGTGCGGAGATCCTCCACCAGTAACCCACCGTCCTTCGTCAGGTCGTCGATTCCCGTTTCGCGCGTGCCTTCAATCACGCTGTTCTTCGGGATGAAGTCCTGGGAAATTCTCTGAGGCACTGCCACCGCCACGAAACGATCGCCGAGGAGGCCAGAAGAACCCACCGTAAATCTGCTCCCCGCCGGAATTTTCACAAAATCGAATATCCGCACCGGCACTTCCACGCCCTGACCCGATTCGGCAAGGCGCGGGCCGCCGGAGACATGCCCGATTTTCGCGCCTGCGAGCAGAACATCGGATCCTTTCAGGAGCCCGCTCGCGTCAGGAAACTTCACGAGTAACTGATAGTATTGCTGAAATCCCTCGCCGATCCGGCCGAACTGGACGAGCAAAACGGCCAGGATCGCAAGACCGACGAGAACAAACCCGCCTACTTTCAATTCCAAAGTCTTGTCGCTATGACGGGTCGCCATTTTCTTCCAGGGGATTTAGCTCTGCGAATTTACCACGTGTTCTCGCCGCGTCAGCCACATTTCGACGCGCTACCGCTCCGACCGGCCGAGCAGAAAATCCTGAATCAAAGAATCCTGGGAAACCTCCAACTCCCGGGGCGTGCCATAAAAATAAATCCGACCCTCGTGGAGATAGGCGATGTGATCCGCGACGTGAAACGCGCTCTTCATATCATGCGTAACCACAATGCTCGTGACTCCGAAGCGCTTTTGGAGGCGCCGAATCAAATGATTGATGCTGTCCGAAACGACCGGATCAAGACCGGCCGTCGGTTCATCATAAAGCACGCAGGAGGGATTGCGAATAATCGAGCGCGCTAGTCCGACGCGCTTTTTCATTCCGCCGCTCAGATTCACCGGCATCTTCTTTTCCTCTCCCTCCAGCTCGATGACGTCGAGTATCTCGCGAACTTTCTCCGCAATCTTTTTCGGATCGCGTTCGCCGGCTTCATGCAGGGGGAACGCGATGTTTTCCTCGACCGTCATGGAATCGAAGAGTGCACCCCCCTGAAAAAGAATGCCGACCTTGATCCTGATCGCCGCCAGTTTTCGTTCGGTCAGCCCGATAATGTTTTCCCCATCGATCCAAATCTCGCCCGCGTCGGGCTGCATCAATCCAATCAGGTTTTTCAGCAGCACGCTTTTCCCTCCGCCACTGCGGCCGATGATGACGAGCGTCTCCCCTTTCGCCACGGTGAGATCGATCCCGCGCAGGATTTCCTGGCTCCCGATCGCTTTGACCAGGCCCCGAACTTTGATCATGGGAGAGGAGTCGAGAGCCGGTTCTCGAACGGACGGGGCATCGCTCATTTCGAAAGCCTCTCTCAACTCCGAATTCTCAACACCTCTACTGATACCCGGCCGGAAAAATGATGTTGAGCCCCATGGTCAGAAAGAAGTTGAAGATGAGAACAGCCAGGGAGGCGTTCACGACCGCCTCTGTCGTCGCCCGGCCGACGCCAACGGCGCCTTCGCGGCTCGTCAGGCCCTTGTGGCAACTGATGAAGACGATGAGCAGCGCGAAACAAAATCCTTTCGAAAGGGCCATGATGATGTCGCGCATCTGGGTCCAGCGCACCATGTTCGCGACGTAGTAGGTTCCGTTCAGTTCCAGCAGGTGGATAGCGACGAAATACCCGGCGAGGATCCCGATTCCGACGCATTCCGCGACCAGCAACGGCATGGAAACCATCATGGCCAGCGCCCGCGGCACGACCAGGTAATCAATCGGATGGACGGCCAGGGCGCGGAGCGCGTCAATTTGTTCGGTCACTTTCATGGTGCCGATTTCCGCCGACATGGAGGCGCCGACCCTCCCCGTGACCATCAGAGCGGTCAGGACCGGACCGAGCTCGCGGCAGACCGAGACCGAAACGATCGCTCCGACCGCCGAGCCCATCCCGAGCTTGTTGAATTGAAAATAGGTTTGGGCCGCGAAGACCGCGCCGGTAAAAGCGCCGGTGATCATGACGACCAGTTGCGACTGCAATCCGATCTCGACAATCTGCTCCATGAACAGGCGCCAGCGAATCTTGTGCACAAAAGCGGAGCTGAATGTCTCGCCGGCCAGGACCACGACGTCTCCGGTATAGACGATCCAGGAAATGACCGATCTCCCCAGTGCGGTTAAGAATCTGGTGAACATTGGCCGAAGGACAACGGGAGTGCGCGGGTTACGACTCGAGGAGCTG
>JBBRMO010000373.1:0-2641 GCA_038230815.1 Chthoniobacterales bacterium | reverse complement strand
TTTGGTGGCCGCATTCATCGCGCTTTTTTTGGCAGGTTGCAGTCATAATGACGCACCTTCCGCTACGCAGATGCAGCCGCCTAAAGTGACTGTCGCGCAAGTTATCGAAAAACGAGTGGTGGAATGGCGGGAGTTTACCGGGCGAACCGAGGCGATCGAGACCGTGGAAGTTAAGCCGCGCGTTTCCGGCCACATTCAGGAGATTCATTTTCAATCCGGTCAACTGGTGAAAAAGGGTGATCTCCTATTCAAAATCGATCCCCGCTGGCACCAGGCGGAGTTTGATCAGCGCGAGGCCGAGTATGCCCAGGCGAAATCCCGCCTGGAAACTTCCGAACGCGAGGCGAAGCGAACCAGCCAGCTTCTTGCCAGCAAAGCCATTTCCACCGAAGAAGCGGAAGCCCGCCAATCCCGTTTCAACGAGGCCAAGGCCGGCTTGCTCGCCGCCGAAGCAGCTCGAAACTTCTCCCGGCTCGACCTGGACTTCACCGAAATCCGCTCCCCGATTGATGGGCGGGTCAGCCGCGCCCTCGTTACTCCCGGGAATTTCGTTTCCGGACTGGCTGGAAACGGCACTTTGCTCACCACGATTGTTACAGTCGACCCTGTCTACGTTTACGCGAACTTCGATGAGCAATCGCTTTTAAAATTCAACGAACTAATCCGATCCAATGCTCTGGCCAGCGATGGCGGCAAAGTTCCGGTAGAATTGGCCCTGGGCAACGAAGAGGGCTATCCCCATCGCGGGGCCGTTGAGTCTCTCGATAACCGTCTCGATGCCGGGACCGGAAGCATACTCTTGCGCGCGCTTTTTCCCAATCCGGATGGAGCGATTCTGCCGGGACTTTTCGCCCGGATTCGCGTCCCTCTCAGCACCGAGTACCCAGCCTTGATGATCAGTGAGGGCGCCATCGGCACAGACCAGGCGCAGAAATTTGTGCTCGCTCTCACTTCTTCGAACACAGTCGAATATCGTGCCGTTAAACTCGGTCCTTCCATCGATGGCCTGCGCGTCGTCCGCTCTGGCGTGAAAGAGGGTGATCAGGTCGTAGTCAACGGTCTGCAGCGCGCGCGTCCTGGCCAGCCGGTCACCCCGGAGAAGGGCGTCCCTTCGGAGGGGAAGGGCATCGCGCAGCGTTAAGCATCTTCGGTTTTTGCGGCTTATGAACTTTTCTCATTTCTTCATCAAACGCCCCATCTTTGCGGGTGTGCTCTCGCTGCTTATCCTCATCGTCGGCGCGATCTCGATGAGACTTCTGCCTGTCAGCGAATATCCGGAAGTCGTCCCCCCCACCGTGGTGGTGCGCGCGGTTTACCCGGGTGCCAATCCCAAAACCATCGCCGAAACCGTCGCTGCCCCGCTTGAACAACAGCTCAACGGCATCGAGAACAGCCTTTACATGTCGTCGCAGTCCACCGCTGACGGCGTTATGACCCTCACCGTCACCTTCAAACTCGGGACGGACATCGACAACGCCCAGGTGCAAGTGCAAAACCGCGTTTCTCAGGCGTTGCCCAAGCTTCCGGAAGAAGTTCGGCGCCTCGGCGTGCTCACCCTCAAGTCTTCACCCGACTTGACTATGGTCGTTCACCTTTTTTCTCCCAATGGCCGATACAACGACGTCTATCTCAGGAATTACGCCGTTCTTTACGTCAAAGATGAACTCGCCCGTATTCAAGGCGCCGGGCAGGTCCAGATTTTCGGTTCCGGTGATTACGCCATGCGTCTCTGGCTTGATCCTGATAAAATCGCCGCCCGCGGCTTGACCGCTGGCGACGTTGTCGCCGCCATCCGCGAACAAAATATTCAGGTTGCCGCCGGCGGAATCGGGCAGCAACCGGTGCAAAACCTGGTTCAGTTCGAGCTCACCGTAAATACCAAGGGCCGCCTCATTACCGAAGAGGAATTCGAAAACATCATCGTGAAGACCGGTCCGCATGGCGAAATGCTGCGCTTGCGCGATGTGGCCCGTGTCGAGCTCGCTGCCTCCGATTATTCCCTTCGCAGTTTACTCAACAACAAAACCGCGGTCGCCATTCCGATCTTTCAATTACCAGGCTCCAACGCCATTCAACTTTCCGACGACGTCCGCGCGAAAATGGAGGAGTTGAAAAAGAAATTCCCGCCCGACCTCGAGTACGCCGTCGTTTACGACCCGACCGTGTTCGTGCGCGGTTCCATCCACGCGGTGATCCATACGCTTTTGGAAGCGATCGCGCTGGTCGTCATCGTGGTGCTGCTCTTTCTCCAGACCTGGCGCGCCTCGATCATTCCACTTGCCGCGGTTCCGGTCTCTCTCATCGGCACCTTTGCCGTCATGCATGCGCTCGGCTTTTCCATCAATGCCCTCTCGCTTTTCGGCCTCGTCCTGGCGATCGGCATCGTGGTGGACGACGCGATTGTCGTCGTCGAAAATGTGGAACGAAATATTGCGCTCGGATTTTCTCCGGTCGATGCGACCCGGCGCGCCATGAACGAAGTGAGCGGCCCGATCATCGCCACCGCGCTTGTGCTTTGCGCAGTTTTCATCCCCACCGCATTCATCAGCGGTTTGAGCGGCCAGTTCTACAAGCAATTCGCCATTACCATTGCCATCTCCACCGTGATTTCCGCCTTCAACTCGCTCACGCTCAGCCCGGC
>JBBRMO010000372.1:0-2644 GCA_038230815.1 Chthoniobacterales bacterium | reverse complement strand
GTTCGCGCGACCGGTGCGCCGGGCGGATCGCTTTGCACGCGCGCCGTCGGCGTGTCGATCGTTTCCGCTTTCGGCGCCGCCGGCGTAACCGCGGCATTCGGAATCGATGCCGGAGCGGGCTCGCTGGGCGAGTCGGTTATTTTCGCGACGGTGGCGACTGATGCGCTCGTCGCGGGGGGTGCGGCGGATGCGGCGGTAACGGCCGAACCGGTTACCGATTTTGCGCGAGCGACCGGAGTACTCAACTCCCCTTTCGTCGAGGCCATCACGGCCGCGCCAGCGGTCGCTGCTTTCGCCGCGCTCGACGCGGGCGCACCGGTATCGGGTTTTTTTGGGGGCGCCGGTTTGAACGAATCGCGCATTTTCCCTGCCGCAGCGGCGAGCTGCGAACGGATATGCGGGATCTGCTCGAAGACGGTTTCAGCCGGCAATCGTTCCTTCATCAGGCGCGGCATCAGATGCTGGAGAAAGAGCCCGTAAATCCCGCTTCCCATGACAATCGCGTAGAGCGCCATCAGGAGTGTGGTCATCGGCCCGCCGAACCGGAACCCGCTGTGCAAAATGACGAGCGGAATCGTGAGAAGCGTGAGCCAGATATGAGCGCGCAGCCACCGCTGCACGGTTCCGACGCGCCAGAGCGGAATTTTTTTTCGCAAGCTCAGCAACGCGGCAAAAACGAAGATCGCCAGAGAGATCGCACCGAAGGCCAGACCGAGCGGAGTGCCGCCGACGGTGTGGTGCTCGGTAGGCGTTTGGACCAACGATGCCGGCAAATGAATCCACGAGGGGAGCGCGGTCGGATGAAAATTTCCGAGGTAGAGGATGCCGGCCGCGATCGTGGCGAGGCAAACGAAGACTAACCAGGGAAAATGTTTCCAGTTGTTGATCCTCATCGGGCAAACGTGTCATCCCGAGCGGAGCGAAGCGGATTCGAGGGACCCTGCGGAAAAATCGGCCGCGTCGCCGCAGGTGGCACACCGGGATCCTCCGACTCCCCGGTCGCTCCTTTCTGGATGACGGAATGAGGGCTCATCAGTGGGTATGGTGGGTTTGATAACGTTTTGTCGGCGACCATTCTTCACCGAGGAGGCGGTTCTGCAGTTCGAGGGCATCGCCGAAAAAGCGCTGCGGATCGACCCGTTTCGCGGCATCGTGCGGGCAGGCATAGACGCAGCTCGGGACCGATAACTGGGTGCAGAGATCGCAGGTATTCGCCTTGTAAGTTGTCGTCTTTTTCTTCTCGATCTTTACCGTGGGCGGAATGTTCGGGTTCGGCGACTTGACCTCGGTCTTCACTTCCTTGGTCACTTCAAGCGGATGCATGTTGATGTTGCCGTAAGGACAAAGCTCGGCGCATTTCCCGCAGCCAATGCACCAGTCTTCGATGATGATCTCGAGGTTCTCCTTCCGCCGGATCGAGCCGACCGGACATTGCGTCATGCAAAGCGGATCGCGGCAGGAGCGGCAGGCCGTCGCGACGAGGAAATGATCGTAGCGCAAGCCGTCGCGGAGCAAGCGTGAGATCCCATCGTGGGCTTTGGCGCAGGCTTGGACACAGGCGTCGCAACGGGTGCAATTGTCGAGGTCGATGAGCAAAAGATTCTGCGCCTCGAACAAACCCTGGTTCAAATAGTCGTCGAGCCCCAGCCCCGGCGGAATGGCGCGGCTCAACGTGGCTGCCATCCGCGCCTCCGCCACCGGCTCGAGCTGCCCGCGGACGCCGGGAAATTTTTCCAGCATGAGATTGAACTCAGCGGCGGGAACCTTCACCACATCCACCGCATCCAGAGCGGCGCAGGTTGCGATTCGCTTGATCGAGCGGAGCAAACCGATCTCGCCAAAAAAATCGCCCCGGCTCAGATAAGTCCGGACCATTTCGCCGCCCGGCATCGCCTGCGAAACGCGCACCATCCCGGAACGAATAAGATAAAATGCGTCTGCCTCTTCACCTTCCTTGCAGATCACATCGCTCTGATTGTAGGACACTAGCTCCACTTTTTCCTTCAGGTAGCGCAGGAATTCTTCGCCGACGCTGGCGAAGAGCGGCACGCTCCGAAGATGGGTCTCGAGCGAGCGTTGCCGATATTTTTCGTCCATCTCCGCCTTGAACGAGGTGCCCTTGAAGGTCGGCGCCTTCACTTTCGACGTCGCCTTCGAAGCCTCCGAGACCTGGCGGTTCCCCACCAGCATGTCGAGAATTACCCGCAGCAGCTCGACCATCTCGCAAGGCTCGCGCGCGATGACCGTGGCGGACCGTGGCTGAAATGTCCGACAGGTCATTTCGCCAAACAGCTCGCCCGGCCCCAGTTCCGCGATTGGTCTGCTCATCGGGAGGTCGACGTTCGCGTCGATGCCGATGAACTTCCGGTCGTGCGCCTCGGCCCGTTTGTCCTGCCCGTCATCGAGCAAAAAGCTTTTCATGCGCGCCATGCTGCGCCCAAAAAATCCGCCTGCCGGACGGGTGCGGAGGTGGGCGAGCGGATTTTGAATCGAAATCTCGACCGTTCCGGAAACGATGTAATAGGCCGTCGAACCGAATTCGCCTTCCACGCAGACGGTTTCGCCTTTCCGATATCGATGCAGCACCGCCGCGCCTTTTGCGTACTTCTCCAGCTGGACGGCCGGGACCTCCTTCAACGCGGGC
>JBBRMO010000371.1:0-2651 GCA_038230815.1 Chthoniobacterales bacterium | reverse complement strand
TGTTCTGGTCGCAGGCGGCTCTTCGCTCGGTGCGGCATGTTCCGATTTTCGTTCTGATCGCCGTCCCGATCGTCGCGGTCGAGGCGACCCGCTTGTGGTCCCAATGGACGGAGTCGAAGCCGCGGCGATCCATCCCGGGAATCCTCCGCGACCTGTTAGCCGAGTTCCCGAGGCATTGCCGCCACACAAGCCTGTGGCCCGCCGCCCTTTGCGTATTTCTGACGTTCGGGTCGACCAATCGGTCCTGGCCTAAGGATTTCCCGGACAACAAATTTCCGTGCGCGGCGGTTAACCGGAATTACGCCATCATCGGCGGCACCGGAAGCGGCAAGTCGCACGTGCTCACTTCGGATCAGTGGGGCGGCTACCTGATCTATCGGATGTATCCCCGGCAGCGCGTTTTCGTCGACGGCCGCAGCGATTTCTACGGGCCTTCGCTCGGGAAAGACTACCTCGATCTGATGAACGCCCAATCCGGTTGGCGGAAACTGCTCCAGCACTACGATTTTGAGCTGGCTCTGATTCCGGTAAATTGGAGTCTCGCGGAACTCCTTCGCAACGATGCCGGCTGGCATGAGCGTTACCGCGACAGTCTCGCGGTAATCTTCGAGCGAAATAATGCGAAGGCGAACTAAAGGCGAAAGCCGATTCCGCCGAACCTATATACGGAATATGGACCTTCTTATACCGATCTCAATCTTGACGGGATGTGCGGCCAGCGTGGAAGATCTGTGGCGGGCTCGAATCTCAAACTGGACGTCCGGCGGCGCCGTCGCGGGAGGCATATTCTGCCACGTGATGCGCAATGGCTGGGTGGGGATCTCCAACGCTCTGCTCGGGGGACTCATTGGATTCTCCGTCTTTCTGGTCTTCTATCTGGCCGGTGGTATGGGCGGGGGCGACGTCAAGCTGATGGCCGGTTTCGGCACTCTCCTGGGCACCCCGGCCATCCTGCAAGCCGCTATTCTCGCCGCGGTGCTGGGAGCGCTTCTCGCTGCGGGCGTCTGGTGCATTCGTTCCCGCTTCGGCCGTCGCGTCTGCGCGAGCGACGGCATTCCCTACGCTCCCGCAATCGCGTTGGGAGCTTGTCTGGTCCTGATTGGTGGCGATGTCCCGCGCTGAGGTCCGATAAAGATGGACCGCCGCTTCGTCTCCGTAGCCTGCATGAGTCTTCTGCTCGCGATCGCCGTATCCGCGGCCTTTTACTGGTTTACCGTGCGTGCGGCAAGCGGGTTCACGAGGGTTTCGACGCGTCCGTTGCTGGTTGCAACCAGCGCTTTGCCGATGGGCGCAACCCTCAAAAGCGATGTCGTCAAAACGATACAGATTCCCGACAATTTGTTTCCGAGTGGTGGTTTTTCCAGGCTTGCGGAAGTGGTCGACCGCCCCGTAATGACTAGTATTCTCGCCGGCGAACCCATCCTCGAAGGTCGTCTTGCAGTTCGCGGCAGCGGTCTCGGTCTCGCTCCGATGATCGCGCCCGGTTCCCGCGCCGTTTCCGTTCGCGTGAACGATGTGGTGGGTGTGGCGGGATTCGTTCTGCCGGGTATGCGTGTGGATGTCCTGGCCACTGGCCGCTCGCCGAAAGGCGATACCAGCATGAGCAAGACCGTCCTGCAGAATATTCTCGTATTGTCGGCGGGCCAGACACTTCAGCCCGAACCGAAACATCAATCGATTATTACTCCCGTCGTAACGCTTCAGGTCTCTCCCGCGCAAGCCGAAATACTCACCCTCGCCAATCAGGAAGGACATCTCCAGTTGGTGCTGCGAAACAGCTCCGATCAAAAAGTGGAAGCGACATCGGGGAGCGAGTTGAGCGAACTATACGGAGTTCGCCGAGAGATTCCAGCGGTGGTTGCGAGCGCGCCAGTCAGGTCGAAGCCCATGCGGACCGCCGCTCCCGCTCCGGTTCCGACGCTCGTGAAGCCCGTCGAAGCCGTTGTCCTGGAGACGCGAAATTGAGAGCTGCTTTTCGATACCTGCCTGTCGCGCTTCTGTTGAGTTTCGCATCGCCCGGAGCATCGCCCGGAGCATCGCCGTCCCCGAACCAGATCGATCTGCGCGCCGGAGAGGGAATTGTTCTCGATTTTCCCGACGACGTGATTCGCGTACTAACCAGCAATCCCGACGTGGTCGATCCATCGCCCGTAACCAGCCGGGAAGTTCTGTTCAACGCCAAAGCACCCGGTTTTGCAACGATCATGGTTTGGTTGAAAAGCGGCCAACGCATCGTCCACCCGGTTCTGGTCAACGTAAATCTGGAATCCATCCGGCAACTATTGAAAGATACTTTTCCGGGCGAGACCATCGACGCCAGAGCTTCCCGAGACGCCCTGTCGCTCGTCGGACATGTGAGCTCGCAAGCGATTGTGGACCGCGCCGTCGCCCTTCTCACCCCTTTGATGAAGAGCGTGGTCAGCAATCTCGAAATTGCACCTCCCCGCGGCGACAAGCAGATTATCCTGCGCGTGCTGTTTGCCGAAGTAAATCGCAATATCGCGACGTCGTTCGGGTTGAACCTCCTTTCCACGGGGGCGACGAATACGCCGGGGCGCATCTCGACCGATCAGTTTGCGGGTGGAAGTCCGAGCGAACTGAAGGGCACGATCGGCGGCGGCGTTTCCGGAACCTCAAGCGCTTTTTCGCTC
>JBBRMO010000370.1:0-2661 GCA_038230815.1 Chthoniobacterales bacterium | reverse complement strand
GGTCCGTATTCACTCCGAGCGGGACCAACCGCGGGTTTCGCACCCCTACGTTTCTGGGGAAGAGCGATCGAACGTGAGCGATCACGGCGAGGCCTTTCCCAGAAAGCGCTGGCCGCACGGGCCGGACTCCACCGGACTTTTGTCTTAGACGTAGAGACGGGGTCTAGCGCAACCTTTCTTTTTCCAGATTCGGCCTTATCTTGTCCGAGTTCAGCAGTTTACAACGTTATGAACCCCCTTAGGCGCGATCTTCCGCAATCGCAACCTTCGTCCAATGGTTTCGCGATATGGAACCAGAGCTAACGAGTAGTGTGCGAGTAGCGGCGCCTCCGGTTTTCCGGGTCGAAGCGGCTAAGAAGAGCGACCCTGGGCCCGGCGCCAGCGAACCGCTCCGGCAGCTGGACAGACGGCGAAGGCTGATGCCTTACCTCATTGCCGTCGTCAGTGTGGTGGCCGCAACGGTCCTCACCGGTTTGATCTGGCCGGCCCATAAAAGCGTCGTAGTCGCGGTCTATTACCTCGCGGTTACCGGCTCGGCCATTTACGGGAACCGGCCCGCGGCCATCCTCGCCATCGTCCTGTCGATTCTGAGCGCGGACTACTTCTTTCTTCCACCCTTCTATGCCTTTTCCGTGACCTTGGAGGCTGCTTCTAGCCTGACTATTTTCTCCGTTGTCAGCGGCGTCATCGCTCTGTTGATCGAACTGTTGAAGCGAAAGGAAAGTAAGCTGCGGGAGAACGAAGCGGCGCTACTTGAACGAGGGGAAGAGCTCCGCGAAACCGAGGAACGCTTCGCGAAGGTATTTCACTCAGGGCCCATCGGGCTCTTGCTGACCAGCGCGGACGATCGCCGGATTATCGAGGTGAATGAGGCCTTCGAGAAAATGTCGGGTTACTCGCGCGCGGAGTGTTTCGGTCACACCACGCTGGAAATGGAATTTTTTCCCGCCGAGGTGCGAGAGAAACAGGCGGCCGTCCTGCGCGAAACAGGCGTGCTGCGCGATGTCGAAATGGAGTTTCGCGACAAGGCCGGCGCGAAGCGCGTCATCCTTTTGTCGGTAGAACCGCTAACGCTTCGGAGCCAGCCACGCCTCATCGTCAGCGCGGTCGACATCACCGAGCGCAAACAAACGGAGGAAGCGTTGCGTACGAGCAAGGCGAGCCTGGACGCCGCACAGTCGCGCGCGAAGATCGGCAACTGGGAGAGAGACCTGGTGAACCGGACGGCCACATGGTCGGCGGAAATGTTCCGGATTTTTCAACGCGATCCGTCGCTCGGGGCACCGACCTTAGAGGAGGGCGTTGAGAAAATCCATCCCGACGACCGTGAGTCTTTGCAACGTAATTTTGGCCAGGCGATCAAGGACTGCAGCGAGTTCAAAGCTGACGTCCGCATCGTCCGGCCCGACGGCGAAATGCGCTGGCTCGAGATGCGGGGTGAGGTGATCTGCGACGAGGCGGGACAACCGATGCGCATGATCGGCACGACGCAGGACATCTCCGAGCGCAAGAGAGCGGAAGAGGCTCTGAAGGAACGCGACCGCCAATACCGCACGCTGGTTGAATTGACCCATGACTTGGTCTGGGCCGTGGACGAGCAAGGGCGCATCACCCAGATGAGCCCGGCGAGTCGCCGAATCTATGGGCGGGAACCGGAAGAAATGATCGGGCGGTTGTTCACGGATTTTGTCCTGGGCGCCGACATCGAGTTGGACCTCGGTGAATTTCAAAAGGCCAAAACGACGGGAAGCGCGATGCTTAATATAGAAAATCGCGTGCTTCACAAGAATGGCAGTGAAGTCGTTCTGCTGGCCAATGCCATCGTGCTGCGCGACGCGGAGGGCCAATTCGCCGGCACTATGGGCACGTCACAGGACATCACCGCCCGCGTTGAGCACGAGCGCGCCTTACGGGAGAGCGAATTACGTTTTCGCCAGCTCACGGATAACATCGACGAAGTATTCATGCTCAGGGATGTTGGGTCCACTCGGACGATTTACATAAGCCCAGCCTATGAAAAAACCTGGGGCCGCACCGTTGCAAGCCTTTATGCCAATCCCGATTCCTGGAAGGAAGCGATCCATCCCGAGGACCAAGGTCTCGTCGCGAAGATAATGGCCGATCCGAAGCTGGAAACAAAACGCGACTTCACCTATCGGATTATCCGGCCTGATGGCACCATTCGCTGGGTCTGGGTCCGCGGATTTCCGGTGCGCGACGGCAGCGGAAAGATTAATCGCATCGCAGGAATCATCCAGGATATCACCGAGCGCAAGCAGGCCGAAGAGGCGCTGCGCAACAGCGAAGAGCGTTACCGCGATCTGGTTGAGAATAGCCGGGAGTTTATTTGTACGCACGACCTGGATGGATTGATCTTGTCGGCGAACCACGCGGCGATTGAAGTGCTGGGCTATGATCCAAAGGATTACGTCGGAAAGAAATACTTCCGCGACGTTCTGGCGCCCGAAGTAAGCGATCAGTTTAACGATTATCTTGCCCGCATTCGCCGCGATGGTGTCGCCAGCGGCGTCATGCTGGTGCAAACGAGTAGCGGGGAACGCCGCCTTTGGGAATACTACAATAGCCTGCGCACGGAAGGAGTTGCGACGCCCATCGTGCGCGGCATGGCTCATGACATCACCGAGCGCAAGAGGGCGGAGG
>JBBRMO010000369.1:0-2669 GCA_038230815.1 Chthoniobacterales bacterium | reverse complement strand
TGGCGGGCGCCAGCCAGGCCAGATCCACGATCAGGCAGGCGGCGAGAATTACCGAGATGATCGGGACGATCGGATATCCCCAGGTTCGATACGGCCTCTCGGCTTCCGGCCTCTTTTTTCGCAGGATAATGACAGCGACAACGAGCAGGATGTAGAAGACCAGATCGGCGGAGACTATGTATTCGAGGAGCTGGGTGTAAACATTTCCGTAACTGATCGCGCCGGTCGAGGGGTCGGTCGTTACCGTGCGCGGGAGCGTGAGCACAACCGTCCAGATCGCCTGGGCGACGAGCGCGGCGGCTGGGACGTTGTAGCGGTTGACCGCGGCCGTTCTGCGAAAAAATAATCCATCGCGCGCCATCGCGTAGTAAACGCGAGAGCCAGCCAGGATCAGTCCGTTGTTGCATCCGAACGTCGAGATCATGATCGCGGCGGCCATGGCGAGCGCGCCGGCTCGACCGAAAATTGAATCCATCACGGCCACGGCGACGCGATTTTGTGGGGCGTGCTGGATCTCGGACAGGGGCAGCACTGCGACATAGGCGAGGTTGGCGGCGACATAGAAAATAACCACCAGCGCGCAACCGCCGAGCAACGCTCGCGCAAGATTGCGGCCGGGATCGCGCACTTCGCTGCCGATAAATGTGACATTCGTCCACGCGGTCTGCGCAAAGAGCGGCCCGACCATCGCTTTGCCGAAAAGCAGAATGAGAGCGAACGCCCCGACGGCGGTCAAGCCAGGCTGCGCGGTTTGCGGATTCCATCCGTTGCGCCACGAATTCCACCAGTCGGCGGAACGCGCCGCGGAATCCGGCTTCCATCCGAGCGAAAGACCAATCACGATGACCGCGAGAAGCGCCGCGGTTTTCGCGAAGGTGAAAGTGTTCTGGACAAACTTGCCGGTCTCCAAACCGCGCGTGTTCGTCCAGGTGAGGAGAACGATCAACGCGATGGCGACGACTTGTTCGGTGGAAAGGCTGATCGCGTAGCCGCCGAAGAGATGGACGGGCCCCGCCAGGTAATGATCGGTGGCGATCGCGGGCGCAAAGACGCCGGTGAATTTCGCGAATGCGATGGCGACGGCAGCAATCGTTCCGGTCTGGATCACCAGGAAGAGGGTCCAACCGAAAAGGAACCCGAGCGGTGGCCCATAGGCTTCGCGAAGAAAGACGTAAACCCCGCCGGCCCGCGGCATCATCGCCGCCAGTTCGGAGCAACAGAGCGCGCCGGTAATCGTCATCAGGCCCGCGACGGCCCAGGCCATGATCAACCAGCCGGGCGCGCCGACGAGCCGCGCGGATTCCGCCGAGGTGATGAAGATGCCCGATCCGATCATCGAGCCGACGACAATCATGGTGGCGTCGAGCGGCCCGAGGCGGCGAACGAGACCATGACCTGCGTTTTGCGGCGCGCCGGACTTTTGCATGCGGAAATATTAAATTGCCAGGCCGAGACTCTGTCGAGCCTGTAGCCCGGATCGCTGATCCCGGCCGGACGTCTCTCGCTCGCCTAAGTCCGCCGGGATTCACGATCCCGGCTGCAACCCACGGTCGGCGCAGCCCGCTGTCCTTACCAAATCAAGACGCCGGAGCGGGCGCGGCGATGAGGACGCCTTCGAGCTCCAACCGCTCGCGGAGCTTGCGCACAAAAGCGACGGCCTGCGGATTATCGCCGTGGACGCAAACGGTGGTCGCGAAAATCGAAACATCGGTACCGTCAACCGCGCGGACCTTCCCTTCGCCCAGGATCCGAAGGACGCGGTCGGCCGCTTCGATCGGATCATGGACGAAAGCATCGGAGCGCGAGCGTGGTACGAGGGATCCATCCCCCAGATAATTCCGGTCGGCAAAAACTTCGGAGGCCGTTTCCAATCCAAGTTCGGTCGCCGCGTAGTTGAGCTGGCTTTCGAGAGGAGAGAAAAGAATCAATTTGGGATCGAGCGCGAAGACAGCATTCGCGATCAAGTCCGCCAGGGTCCGATCTCGCGCGGCCATGTTATAAAGCGCACCGTGAGCTTTTACGTGGTTCATCCGACCGCCGGCGACACGCGCGAGAGCCTGGAACCCGCCGATTTGATACGCGACCGTGGAATAGATATCGGCCGGCGATATTCTCATTTCTGTCCGGCCGAAATTTTCGCGATCAGGAAAACTGGGATGCGCGCCCAACGACACTCGACGCTCGAGCGCCGCCTGGATGGTGGCGAAAATCGACGCGGGATCGCCCGCGTGAAAGCCGCAGGCAATATTTGCGGAACTGACGAGATCGAGAATCTCTTCGTCGTTCTCCGCGCCTTCGCCCAGGTCGGAGTTGAGATCGACGACGAGATTCATTGAGCGTGAAGGCTGAGACCGATGCGAAACCGGGAAAAATCTTCTTCCCGTTCCCGGAAAAGATGCTGCGCCTCGGCCAGCGAGATCTCATGGAAACGAACCGCGTCACCAGGCCAAAGCTGGGCGGCGATGGGAAGATCGACCGAAATCACGTGCGCGACCTTCGGATAACCACCGATGGTTTGGCAATCGCCCAGCAACAGGATCGGGTTGCCAATCGGCGGAACTTGCAGGGTCCCGGGCGCCACCGCTTCGGAAAGGAGATCACCGGAATCGATTCGCTTCAGCTCCGGGCCATCGAGCCGCGCTCCCATGCGATCGGAATCGGCCGTGACT
>JBBRMO010000368.1:0-2676 GCA_038230815.1 Chthoniobacterales bacterium | reverse complement strand
ATGGATTTCTATTCACTCGATGCCGCCGGCTCGATGGCCGGCTCGGGGGGAGACATCGTGCTCGATGATTCACGCGACATGGTCTGGACCCTCAACAACATTAACGAATTTTACG
Source organism: Chthoniobacterales bacterium (assembly GCA_038230815.1). Taxonomy (GTDB): domain Bacteria; phylum Verrucomicrobiota; class Verrucomicrobiia; order Chthoniobacterales; family UBA10450; genus AV80. The sequence goes on along the minus strand of JBBRMO010000368.1, from coordinate 2,561 downwards.
CGCACGAGAGCTGCGGCCAGTGTACGCCCTGCCGCGAGGGCTCGCTTTGGATGCAGAAAATCACCGACCGCATGCTGCTCGGTGGCGGGGTGGTTCAGGACCCGGATACCCTGAAGAACGTGGCCGATAACATCGCTGGCCGGACCATCTGCGCGTTCGGCGAAGCGTGCGCATGGCCGACCCAGAGCTTCGTGGAGAAGTTCCGCGAGGAATTCACCGCCCGCAGCCAGAAACCGGTGCCTCCGCCGATGCCGCCGGAATACACCCCCGAAGAATTAATCGATCACGACCGGATCGAGACCACGCCATTGAAACGGAATCCCGGACGGGAAGAAACGGCGAAGGCCGGAACGATTTGAAAATGAGCCCTCCAACTCGTACTCGTGATCGTAATCATGCTCGATCTTTTTCGGGTTCGATCACGAGCAGGAGCGCGAGCCCAATGACGAGGTAATGATGGCGGACCCCTCCACACTGCAAATGGTGAACGTTCAGATCAATGGCGTCTGGCATGAGTTTCCCAAAGGCACACGCGTGATTGAGGCGTGCGAGAAAGCCGGCAGCTACGTGCCGCGCTATTGCTATCACAAGAAACTGACCTCGCCGGGCAATTGCCGGATGTGCCTGATCGAAATGGGGCTCCCGAAAATGGGGCCGGACCGCAAGCCGGAACTCGGCGACGATGGCAAACCGGTCATCAACTGGATGCCGCGCCCCCAGATTTCCTGTGCCCAGGACGTCAGTGAAGGGATGGGCATTCGGACCGATTCGCCGCTCGCGCAGGAATGCCGCAAGGGCGTGATGGAATTTCTCCTCATCAATCACCCGCTCGATTGCCCAATCTGCGACCAGGCGGGTGAATGCCCGCTCCAGGAATTCAGCGTGGAATATGGCCGGGCCGATTCGCGTTTTCTCGAAAACAAGGTCAAGAAGCCGAAGAACATCGAGCTGGGGCCACGCGTGACGCTCGATGACGAGCGCTGCATCCTTTGTTCGCGCTGCATTCGTTTTTGCCAGGAGGTCGCGCAGGACGACGTGCTCGGTTTCATTGATCGCGGCAGCCACAGCGTGCTCACCGCGCATCCGGGAAAACGGCTGGAGAATAATTATTCGCTTAACACCGTCGACATCTGCCCGGTCGGTGCCCTGACCTCGTCCGATTTCCGGTTCCAGATGCGGGTCTGGTTCCTGAAGGAAACAAAAAGCTTCTGCACGAGCTGCGCGACAGGATGCAACACGGTCATCGGCACCCGCGAAGACGTGATCTATCGACAGACACCGCGCGAGAACGATTCCGTCAATTCCTGCTGGATGTGCGATTACGGGCGACTGAACTTTAACTACCTGCAGTCGGAGAAACGGCTGCTCGAACCCGAAATTCTTTCAGTCGACAAACTCATCGCGAGCGACTGGAGCACAGCCATCGCGCATGCCGCCGCGCAGTTGAAACATTTCAACGGCTATGAAATTGCCATCATCGCTTCGGGGCGAATGACGAACGAGGAACTCTGGCTCACCCGACAGCTCGCCACCACCCTGGGCGTTGACCTCATCGACATCGTTCCACGGACCGGACCGGGTGATGACATTCTTCTCAGCGCCGATCGAAATCCGAATACAAACGGCGCGCAGCTGCTCGGCGTAACTTCCTATCCCGGCGCGCGACTGCATGAAATCGTAGACGGGGTGACATCGGGCCGGATCAGGGCCCTCATCGCGCTCGGTGAGGACGCCGTGGATATCGGCTTAACGCCGGCCCAGCTCGCGGGCCTGCCCGCGTTCGTGGTGCTCAGTCTGCTCGCGAACAATTCGACCGCGGCCGCCACCGCGCTCCTCCCCTCTTTTGGTTTCGCCGAGAAACGTGGCTCGATGATCAACGGCAAAGGCAGGCTCCAACGATTGAATCGCGCGGTTCGCGGCCCCGGCCAGGCGCGCGATGACTGGGAAATCCTGCGCGACCTGATCCAGGCCTATTCGGGTCGAAACGGAATCTATTCCATCGAAGATGTCTTTCGCCAGATGAGCGAGTCGGTTCCGGCCCTGGCGGGATTGAGCCTGAGCAAGATCGGGGATCTCGGGGTGCAGGTTTTGGAAATCGCGCAGGCTCCCGCGCCGCTTTGGGAACCGGCAAAGAAACAATGAAAATATCGGAATTGGAACCGCCGCGAAGTCACCCAGGCAGGGATGCCTTTCCGACGCCTCCGACTATTTCCTGGGGAGACGCGATTCGAACAAAAAGGCGGACGCCTCGGAAAGGCTTTCCTACCTGATGGACTTCTATTCCATCACAGCCTCGCTCCTAAAAATCGCGGGGCTCATTGCGGTGGTACTCGGGATCATGAACTACACCGTTTACGCCGAACGCCGGATCAGCGCCCTGATCCAGGATCGCCTCGGACCCAACCGCGTCGGGCCCGCGGGATTATTCCAGCCGATCGCCGACGCCGCGAAATTCCTTCTGAAAGAGGATTTCACCCCGGCGCACGTCAACACGTTTTACTATTGGCTCGCGCCTTGTCTGGCGATGATCCCGGCCATCACCACGCTTGCCGTGGTTCCAT
>JBBRMO010000367.1:0-2684 GCA_038230815.1 Chthoniobacterales bacterium | reverse complement strand
GCCGGATTAAACTTTTCCTGACTCAGCGGCTTTTGCGATTTCGCCGCGAGCATCCGCTCTTGTTTCAACACGGAGAGTATTTGCCGTTGCCGCTCCGCGGAGAATTTGCAGACAGAGGCATGGCGTTCGCGCGGGCACACGAGGGAAAATGGATTGCCGTCGTTGTGCCACGGCTTTCATCCCGGGTCGGTTTTCCGCCGGTCGGCGAGAAGTGGAAAGACACGGCAGTCGAGTTGTCTTCCTTGCGGCCGAGGGAGGACGCACGCGAATTGTTCACCGGTCGCGATCTCCGCCCTGAGGATGGGGTTCTCCAATTGTCCGAGGCCATGGCTATCCTGCCCTTCGCGGTTTATACAAATCAAGGAGCGGCGATTCCTAAACCGCCGACTTAAAAAACGGCGATCTGGATCGCCTCTCCTTGAAGCTTATTTTGCGGTGGCAGTAACCCAGCGAGCGAACCGGTCCACGTTCGCGATGAATTCTCCGCCGAGATCCGCGAACGTGATCTGGGAGGACGCGAGCACCAGCATCACGCTGAGGAGCAGCAAATTCATGAGGTAGATGATCACGAGGGAGAAGACCGTTCCGTGATCGGTCAGATCGCTTTGTTTCTTTGGGATCATCCAGCAGGTGAACGTGAAGTGGAACGCCCAGGTCGCTCCGATCAATGCATAGAGGAGCCGCCCGTAGGGCTGCACCCGGAAGAACAAGCCGAGAATTCCGTAGCTCCCAATGACGATAAGGCTGTAGAGCGGAAAAAAATAAGGCGCGAGCGCGATCCAGAAATTATTCCGGTCGGTCACGATGTGGCCGCCATCTCGTCCCACCCGGAACCGGCTGACGCGTCCACCCATCAGCCAAACCCAGAGAGCGTGGGTCAGTTCGTGGCCGAATACATAAACCACCATCGGCCGGGGCAAACCGAAGAAGGCAATCAGCCATAAGAGTGCGCCTAACGAGAAAAACCAGAATTCTTCACCCGCCCAAAGCCGCTGGGTGACGGTCGCACGCGTGAAGACAGAGAAAAACGTCTGGGTCAGGATCGCGCAGAGCGGCAGCAGAAAAACCGCGACGACGAATTTCACCCAGCGCGTCGGGATAAGCCAGGCACTCGGGGCCGGGGCCCGGCGAACGATGGGCAGGGAGACCTTCGCCCGACGCCCAGGTCGTCGCCCGTGATGCAGGGTCGTTTTTCGTTTCTTCTTCGCGGGCAAGTTATCCGCAGAATACCCAGATTAGCGCAGATGAAAGAAGGAAATCACTCCGTCCGATTTTCCTGCTCTGACCTTTCGGTTCGGGGAAGGATCATGATTAGGATCAGGATCATGAGCAGGACGCTAACGCGCTGGTCCGCGCGCCAGGCGGATTTTCTCGCCCCTACGCCCGTCCCATGTAGGCGCCGGTGCGCGTATCGATCTTCACAATCTCGCCTTCCTGGATGAAGAGCGGGACGTTTACCGACTTCCCCGTCTCGAGCACGGCGATTTTTGTGACGTTCGATGCGGTATCGCCGCGGAGGCCTTCCGGCGATTCCACCACCTTCAGTTGCACCGATGAGGGCAACTCCACCTGGACCGCCTTACCTTCGGCATACAGAACCTGGACCGGCAAATTTTCGACGAGGTAATCCTTGGCTTCGCCGAGCAGATTATCATGCAACGTCACGGTGTCGTAGGTCTCCGGATCCATGAAATGGTATCCGTTATTGTCCTTGTAGCTGAACTCGAGGGTGGCTCGGTTAATATCCACCAGTTCGACCTTGTCGGTCGAACCGAAGCGCACATCCGCGCTCTTTCCGGTGCTAAGGTAGCGAATGATCGCCTGGACGAAGGCCCGCAAATTCCCCGGCGTGCGATGATTGACTTCGAGGACAATGGCGGTGTTGCCATTGTATTTTATCGCCATTCCTTTTCGGAGATCGTTCGCAGCGGGCATAAGCGGGAAAGGTTGATAGTTTAGGGTTGAGGTTTTTTCAAGGGGGAGTCGAATCGGGCTCCGTTGGCCGGGCGAGACTCCCTCGAGCCGCAGCCGGTATTATTCTCGGGGCTCGACAGAGTCTCGCCCTGCCAAATCACAGCAACTTCAGCTTCGTCAGGTCCTGCGAATCGACGATTCCAACCGGCGCCTGGTTGTCGTCGACGACGACAAGGTCATCGATGCGGTGACGCTCGAGCAGATTCAAGACTTCCACGGCCAGTTTGTCCTGGTGGACGGTGACCGGATTCAGCGTCATGAGGTCGCCGACGAGCCGGTCGGCGATTTTCGGGTCGGATTGGAAATGGCGGACGAAATCGCCGTGGGTAAAAATCCCCAGAAGCTGGCCTTCTTCGTCGGCGACGACGGCGGCCCCGGCGCGGACCTCGGTCATGGTCTTAAGGACCGAGCGAATTGGGGCATCCGGTGCGACCATGGCCAGGGCGTGGCGCGGCCGCATGATCTGGTGGACACGCAGAAGCAGGCTACGCCCGATCATTCCGGCGGGATGAAAGCGGGCGAAATCCTCCTTCTGAAATCCGCGAGCCTCGAGCAGAACCATGGCCAGCGCGTCCCCGAGTGCGAGCATGACGGTCGTGCTCGAGGTCGGTGCCAGATTCAGCGGACAGGCTTCCTGTTCGATATTCACGTCGAGAACAAGGTGGGCGTTTTTGGCCAGGCTCGAATTCAGGTCGCCGCAGATCGCGACG
>JBBRMO010000366.1:0-2698 GCA_038230815.1 Chthoniobacterales bacterium | reverse complement strand
TAATTCATTTCGTAAAAAGGTTGCAGCGTCTGGCGCGCCCCCAGATCCGATTTTATCTGGGCGATCATCGCATCGGAGTTCGGTAAAAGTGGACGATGGGAAATGTCTTCGTTCCAGGGATTGTCGCGCGGCATGATCTGCATCGCGGAAACGGTGGCGTCAGCGGCGGCGGTGTTGAACAAAGTCGGTGCGGTGACAACCGGGGCGGGCCCGAGGATGCGGCCCTCGTGATTAATGCGCTCGGCCTGGGCGACGGAGAGCAGTCCGAGGAACAGAAGCAGGATGCGTCGCGTGATCATCGATCAAGAAGGCAGCAGTATTTAAGCCGCAATTTCGAAACCAGAGAGCGGCGATTTACAAATCGCCGACCCAAAAGAACGACGGTTTGTAAACCGCCGCTCCCTGAGGTTCAGCGACGCCCCTTGAGTGGAACTGTTCGTCTCTACAGCACACCTACTGCGCGTGAGATCAGGAGGATGACAATGCTCAGCGAGATAACGATCTGGATCATCGTCAGGGCCTTTGCCCAGCGGGCCAGCAGGGGCGCGTCCGTGGGCCCAAAGGTCGAACTCTGGGTGAAGGCGACGAAGAGATAGTCCAGGAAGCTCGGCCGCCAGCCGGTGCATGCGAATTGGGCCCTCTCATCGTGCGGAACCTGCATTTGAGGGAAGAGAAAACTGGTGCTGCCGAATTTATTCCTTTCCTGGCGCACGGTCGGGCCGCCGCCATCGAGCCTCCAATACCAGAGGGCGAACACGATGACGTTTGTGAGCCAAAGCAATCCGCCGGAGAGCAGGAGTTTCAAGGGCGCCTCCCGATGCGAAGGAAGTGCACGCACAAGAAGAATTACCGAACCGATCAAGGCCAGGGTGGTAATGCCGTTGATGATGATTCCCAGCGCGCGATTAAGGGAGCGCTTGCCGGCTCGATGCGTCCCTACGGTCGGGATCAGCAAAACGACAATCAACGTCGGCAACAACCAGGTGGGCCCGACGATAAGATCGCGCGGCAGCGCCAGATAAATCGTGCCGACCGCGAGAACTGCGAGCAACGCCTGCCAGCGCGGTTCCGGTTTATCAAGGTGCTTGCGCTCGTCCGCCACGACTTCGCTCTATAGCCAGAAATAGCGACGACGCGAATTGCCCGCTGAAGCCGCGGCGCTCTGTTGCCGCGCGAGTTATGGGAGAGCGGGAGTGACCCCGCTATTTTTCCGGCGGCGTAACTCCATCGTCCAGAGACCCACCAGGACAAGGACATCGCTGATGAGGTGCGTCATTTGCGAAGAACTGACCGGTGCGGGATTCATGGTTGGCTCCAGGAGTTCACGCACCGATTTGAGGTCGGTGCCGCTGGATCCCGGATCGGATTGTTTAATGGCGGCGAGAGCGGCGTGGCGCTGCAAGGACGTCGCCTTGATCGCGTCGAGGTTTTCGTAGGCGAATAAACCGAAAAGAATGGAGACAACCAGAGTGGTGATGGCGGCTGATTGCTTCCGCAGGGATGAAAACGCGAGCAGGCCACCCACAATGACGACGTAGAGAGTCCAATAATTCTGCAGCGCGGTCGTGCGTTCAAAGTAAAGCTGGATCAGATCGGTGTATTTCATAAGCAGTGGCGATTATGGAAGGCAGGCGGCCGCGAGTGCGAGGAGAAAGCGCCGTTGGAAGGCGATTGGAAAACCGGTCATCGCGAGCGGAACGCAGTCGAGGGAGCCCGGCGAATCTTATTCGCCCGGTAATGGCTCAAACGGCCGGAAGGGCCGCTCGCTAGAGCCACGGGATCCCTCCGGCTGGGCTGCGCTCCGCTCGGAATGACGGCGAGTCGCTCGCAAACTCAAGCAGAGCCGAGACCACCTCAGGGCGCACAACGATCGTCGGCCGGATTTGCCGAAGGCGATCAATCGCTTCCCCCGCCGTGGCGGCCTCTCCGGAACAAAGCAGATAGGCCCCCGCAGCGGCGGCGGTCCGCGAGTATCCGATTTTGCAATGCACGTAAACGATCCCCCGCCGAGATTCCGATTCGATGAAGGCCGCCATTTCCTCCAACTGATCGATGGTGGGAGCAGTCAGATCGAGAATTGGGATGTTCTTGTAGATGGTCGAACGAAACGGAACCGGCTCCGAGAACTCAGCAGTCAGATCCAGAACAGCGGTAACTCCCAGCCGGACCGCCTCGAACGCTTCTTTCCTGCTCAGGACCCCACCGATCCACACCTGCGGCGACAACCGGTCCCAGGCGCGACCCTGGCGACGATAGTAGAGCCGGGAAATCTGCTGACCTAACAGGACTGGCCCCAGCGCCCACCACGTGGTCCAGGGGAGGCGGCCGCTGCGTTTCTGAAAAATTCCCGGACCGGCCCCGAAGTAGGCTGCAGCTGCGACACCTAACGAGGCGGCGGGCCAGAGGAGAAAAATTGCCCACGGCCGGAAGAGAATCACGAGTGCAACCAGCGTGCACGCGCCGAGCGCGTAGAAAATGCCAATGCGTCGGTTTGGGACGACCGGCCAACGCCGCGGCGATTCTGGAAAAAAGTAAAGAGAGTAGGCGCCAAGCGCGAAACCGGCCACAACATCCAGGACGTGATGCTGGTAGGTGAGCACCGCCGAAAAAACAATGAGGAGAAACCAAAGATTGGAGGCCTGTCGCAGAAGGCCCCGCGTTCGCCGGGCATAGTGATCGCCGAGGATTGTGCACAAGG
>JBBRMO010000365.1:0-2707 GCA_038230815.1 Chthoniobacterales bacterium | reverse complement strand
GAATCTCTGCCGCAGCAACCCCTCACTTTAAAAATGGACTAGGGTTGTGGGAGCAACAATGAATTGCTCGCCGATAACCAGGTCGTTGAAGGTGCGAAAATGTCCGCTTTCGCACCAGTCCCTGTGGGACCCTGAACCGTTGCGGTCCCGGCTGAAGTGTTAACCACGCATGTCTCGACGGTCCCGCTCATGTCGCATCGTATAACGACCGCTTTCTTGCCCTTCCACACTCCGCCCTTGGCATTCGGATCAGTGCTATAAACCGCGGACGCTCCGCCGGTGGTCGTCCCATCCGCAATAAAAGGAAAACTTGGATTCGATATTTCTGTAAGGCCAAACTCATAAGCAAAGTTGTTCGATTTGGCTTCGCAGCGGTCGGTCGACGCCGTCATTTTTTCGTCCGGGACATTTGGTGACCACGCCGATTTGCCCAGGTAAAAAAGCTTCTCGGCCGGAAGATAGTTGGGAACCAGACAGGCAAAAGCCTGGTTAGACGTACTGGTCGAGGTCAAGGCCGTAACCGGCGGATCCGCCGCTTGACCATCCTTGTCGGGAAATTTCCCGTCGTTATCCGCCGCGTAAAGTTTACAGGCAAGCCCGAGCTGCTTGGCGTTGGAGAGATCTTTTGTCTGCGCGCCGCGTTCCTGCACCGTCGAATAAACGGGCAGCGCGATGCCGGCCAAAACGGCGATGATCGAAATCACGACGAGCAGTTCGATCAGAGTGAAAGCAGCGGAAGAATTTCTTTTCATGAGAAGTTAAGCGGCCAGGAGAATGACGACAGCAAGCGCCGCCGGTCAAGAAGAATGAGGCGCGCGGCGAAGGTCTGGCATCGATGCTAATATTGGCGCCGAAGGGGCGAAGGATTGCCATCGAGCGGCGGAGCTCGATCCACCAATCAAAGCCGCCGAACCAGGAGGCGCGCAACACGCAACGATGATCGCGCCGACCCTACCCAGGAGAATTCGACTCTCCGCGCTTGAACGCCACGACCGCGAGCGGCGGTAAACTGATCATGAGCGAATGCGTCCGGCCCTGCCATGGAAAATCCTCCGCTTCGAATCCACCCATGTTGCCCACGTTGCTACCGCCGTAGGTCGCGGCATCGGTGTTGATGATCTCTCGATAAAAGCCGGCGGCGGGAACGCCCAGCCGATAACCATGTCGCACCATCGGGGTGGCGTTCACCGCAAAAACGATGGCATCGCCGTTGCGCGAGCGACGCATGAAAGCGACCACGCTGCTGTCCGCGTCGTGAAAATCGATCCACTCGAAGCCCTCATGCGTGTCATCGCAGTCCCACAGGGCCGGTTCATTCTTGTAGACGAAATTCAGGTGTTGGACGAGCCGCCGCAGACCGTCGTGGCGTGGTAACTCGACGAGTTTCCAATCGAGCTCGCCATCGTGGTTCCACTCGCGGCGCTGGCCGAATTCGCCGCCCATGAAGAGGAGCTTCTTCCCGGGATGCCCATACATCCACGCGTAAAACATCCGCAAATTTGCGAACTGCTGCCATTCGTCGCCCGGCATCTTATTAAGAAGCGAGCGCTTCCCGTGAACCACTTCGTCGTGGCTCAGGACCAGGACGAAATGTTCCTGGAACGCATACATGAGCGAAAACGTGATGTTGTTGTGGTGAAAGCGCCGGAAGACCGGATCGAGCGACATGTAATGGAGGAAGTCGTGCATCCATCCCATGTTCCATTTGAACCCGAACCCAAGGCCGCCGAGATGCGTCGGGCGCGACACTCCCGGCCAGGCGGTTGATTCTTCGGCAATCGTCATGATCCCGGGAAAACGCTCGTAGCAAACTTCGTTGAAGCGCTTGAGAAAGTAGACCGCCTCCAAATTTTCCCGGCCGCCGAACTGATTCGGGATCCACTCCCCTGCTTTCCGGGAGTAATCGAGGTAGAGCATCGACGCGACTGCGTCCACCCGCAGACCGTCGATATGATACTTTTCGAGCCAAAAAAGCGCATTGGCGATGAGGAAATTGCGGACTTCGTTGCGGCCGAAATTGAAAATCAACGTGCCCCAATCCTGGTGCTCGCCCTGGCGCGGATCGGCGTGCTCATACAGATCGGTCCCGTCAAACTCGGCGAGCGCGTGCGCATCTTTCGGGAAGTGGGCGGGAACCCAATCCATCAGGACACCGATCCCGGCCTGGTGGCATTGGTCGACGAAATGGCGGAACTCGTCCGGGCTTCCGAATCGGCTGGTCGGCGCGTAATAATTGGTAACCTGATACCCCCACGAACCTTCGAACGGATGCTCCGCGACGGGCATCAGCTCGATGTGGGTATAGCCCATCTCGACAACGTAGGGGATAAGCGTCTCCGATAATTCCAGATAGCTCAGCGAGCGATTTTCTTCGTCGGCCTTGCGCCGCCAGGACCCGAGATGGACTTCGTAAATGCTGATGGGGCTCGTAGGCAATCCGCGCGCCGGACGCGCGTCCATCCATTCGCCATCGCTCCATTGGTAACGGTCGAGATTGTAAACCAGGGAGGAAGTCTGTTTGCCGTGCTGGCTGAAAAACCCGAACGGGTCGGCTTTCAACAACAACGCGCCGCGCGGCGTCCTGATCTCGAATTTGTAATGCGCGCCTTCGCCGGCGCCCGGAAGAAACAATTCCCAGACCCCGCTGCCGAGAAGACGTCGCATCGGGTTCACGCGGCCATCCCAACCGTTGAAATCGCCGACGACG
>JBBRMO010000364.1:0-2717 GCA_038230815.1 Chthoniobacterales bacterium | reverse complement strand
GTTCTCCATCTTCGAGCGGCGGACGAGCGCACCGGCGAAATCCATTTTCTCGACGGCCAAATTGTTCATGCGGTGGCGGGAAATTTCAACGGCGTCGGCGCGTTGCACCAGATGATGCGCTGGAAAAATCCGCGATCCCGGGAAACGGAGCGGGTGATTGACGCGCCCCGGACGATCCATGGCGCGTGGTCGCACGTCCTTCTCGAGGCGCTCCGGAAGACGGCCACGCCGGTCGAGGAACCCCGAGAGCAATCGTCGTTTCCCGTTGTTAAATCACCCCCTCAGCCCGCCCCACCGGTCGTGTCAGAGCCACCGCCGAAGAAGACAGTCAAAGCGGGCAAGAGGATCGTCATCATCGACGATACCGAAATGCTCCTGATCTTCGCGGAAGATGCGCTCGCGACGGCCGATCCCAGTCTTCAAATCACGACCGCGTTTACCGGCAGCGAAGGTGTCCGGCGCGCTGAGATAATGATTCCCGACCTCGTGCTCCTGGATTACAGCCTGCCGGATCTGCGGGGCGATCAGGTGTGCGAACGGCTTTTGAATAATGAAGCCACCGCGCGAATTCCGATCGTGATGATGTCGGGGCACGTTTCGGAAATGGCGGCCGCGGCCAGGAAATACCCGAATATTGTTGCGACGATCGCCAAGCCGTTCATGTCTGACTCGCTGATCGCGCTGGTGAGGGAAACCCTTGAAAAAGGACCGATGCCGCCGGGCGGCCCTCCTCGCCTTGGGAATGGGGAAAAACCGGCAAAGAAAAAGAATGGGGCGGGACCGACTAGAGAGACCACTGAAAAGGCAGCCCGTCCGGGACCCGCGACCCTGCCAGTTCTCGCCGAACCGGTCATTCCTCCGCCGACGCCGACCCTCGACCCGCCTCGACCGACGCCCTCTGTACCGCCACCAATTCCTGTCGCACCGATTTCAGTGGCCCCGGAAACGACCGTTACTGAACCTCACCTGTCATCCGTGGCGGCGTCTGCGCCGCCGCCGATCTTCTCGGGAGCGCTTTCACGACCGGCAACAACCACCGTTCCCCAGCTCCGCCCGCCGTCCCCTTCCCCGACGCGCCTCGCGGCTTCGAATGGCAGCTTGGTGGTGCTTGGTCTTGGGATGGAAGTCATCGCGGTCCAGTTCACCTCACGTTTTCAAATCGGAACAATTCGGGCGCGCCCGACCGCATCGACGTTATCGCTGACGCCCTCGTCGGCGCCCGCGGAAAACCTTCTGGCCGGATTCGAAATCGGGCCGGTTGAGCTCGATGCCCAGGGGCGCATTCAGATGATGCGGGTGGTGCCGACGCGACGTCCAGCGATACCGATCCAGGCGCGAAACGGTTTTGAGATCAACGATATTGCACTGGTAAACGAAAATGCCCCGATCCAGCTCACCTCCGCTCAGGCCGCGCCGATGACAATGCAGTTGATGGCGATGTTTAAGGTGGCGGGAGTGGAGTTATCGGACCGATTTGAAGTGGCGCAACTGGTTCTGCAACCGGTCGGAAACCGCGTGCGCGTTACCCTGGACCCGCAATCCCGTCCGGCTGCCGGAACCGAGTTTGAAACTGCCGAGGTGCGACTCGATTCGTCACAGCGCATCGCCGAGTTTGTTTTGAACGCTGCTTCTGGCTTGCGGTGACCGCGTCCCGCAGGCGCGGGATCGCCGCCTAGAACGAAATCAGCAGGCGCGTCGACTGAGCGGCGCGACCACAGCGCACTGTTCCGTTTTTTCCAAACGCGCTGTAGCCGTCGCCCTGTGAACGACATTTCTGCGGTCGACGTCACTCTCGCGCTTCGCACAGCGGAGCGGCTCCAGCAGAAGCACGTTAAAAGCGCAGCACGACTCCAGCGCTAATCCAAACCGACCGCGCGAAAGGTTTGGTCGACGTAGCGGAGATGAACGTCGAGCGAACAAAGCGCGTCGATCTCGGATTCCGAAAGCCGCGCCGCAATCTCCGGCTCGCGCTTTGCGATTTGTCCGAATGATTCGGAGCCCTTCCATGTTTTCATCGCTGCGCGTTGCACGGCTTCGTAGGCGCTCTTCCGTTCGGCGCCCGCACGGGTCAAAGCCAGGAGAACCGATTGGCTAAAGTAAAGTCCCTTGCTCAGCTCGAGATTTTGTTGCATCCGCTCGGGATAAACCTGCAAGCCCTGCACGAGCTCGGTGAGCTTCGTCAGCATGTAATCGAGCAGAATAGAGGAATCCGGCAGGATGATCCGTTCCGCGCTCGAGTGGCTGATGTCCCGCTCGTGCCAGAGAGCGACATTTTCCAGGCCCACCATCGCGTTGCCCCGGAGAACCCGCGCCAGGCCGCTCAAACGTTCCCCCGTAATCGGATTGCGCTTGTGCGGCATCGCCGAGCTGCCTTTTTGGCCCTCGGCAAAAAACTCTTCCACCTCGAGGACTTCGGTGCGCTGGAGGTGCCGGAATTCAGTCGCCCAGCGATCGACGCTCGATGCAATCAAAGCCAGGGTGGTGCCAAATTCCGCATGCCGATCGCGCTGGATGATCTGAGTGGAAATGTTGGCCGCCTTCAGACCGAGCCGTTCGCACACCTTGCGCTCGATCGCCGGATCGAGATGAGCATGCGTCCCGACTGCGCCGCTGAGTTTTCCGACGCGCACCCGCTCCCGGGTTTGCGCCAGGCGTTCTTCGGCCCGGCCAAATTCATCGAACATCAGGGCGAGCTTCAGCCCAAAGGTGATCGGCTC
>JBBRMO010000363.1:0-2723 GCA_038230815.1 Chthoniobacterales bacterium | reverse complement strand
GGGTCTGGGAAGGCGGGATGTCGAGCCATGGCGGAATCATCGGCGTCGTGGTCTTCACTCTCATTTATTCCCGCAGGCATAAATTGCCCTGGACGAATCCCGGCGACAACCTCTGTGTGGTCGCGCCGATCGGGCTGTTTCTCGGACGATGCGCCAATTTCATCAACGGCGAACTTTATGGACGGGTCACCAGCGTCCCCTGGGCCATGCAGTTCCCCAAGGAATTGCTCGATTCGGGCAACGCGGCGGAAGCCGATCGGGCACTGGCGGCCTGCCAGCAGGTCGATCCTTCGCTCAAATCCGTCGACTCCATCATCGAGGCGGTCCGCACCAATCCAAAAATTGCTGACGTTCTGCGCGATATCATTACCCCGCGGCATCCTTCCCAACTTTACGAAGCGGCTCTGGAAGGGATCGCTCTGTTTGCGATTCTCTGGTTCGTCCGGACCCGCTTTCGGACACCGAACGGTTTTATCACCGGTTTGTTCCTCATCGTCTATTCGGTCTTTCGGATCATCGTCGAAAACTTCCGTGAGCCGGACGCGCCCCTCGTGGGGATGTTTACGAGGGGACAGTTCTTTTCCTTCTTCACCATCGCGATCGGAATCGGTTTCATCATCGTCGCGAAAAAATTCCCCACCTATCCGCGGAAGCTGAAAGCGCTGTAGCAACGGTCCCGCGTCGCCGATTTTTCTGTAGCCTCTTCGCTGGTGATTGCAGGGCGTCTGTGTCAGACGCCATCGCCGTGGTGGCGTTTCACAGAAGCGCCCTCCAAAAAAAGACCACGGAAGACGCGCTCCTCCAGCGCGTTTCGCCGCTTTCCCTTTCGGCGAAAAGCTCGTATTACTGCCGGCAGTTGGCGCACATGCTACTTCCTATCATCCTGGCGACCGGAGGTCTCACCTTCGCGTTCGAACACTCGACCATCGCTGGCAAGATCGTCCTCGCGCTCCTCGCGATCGTTTCGATTTTCAGCTGGTCGATCATGATCACGAAACTGCGTGTGATCCAGTTTGCGCGAAAACAAACAGCCCGGTTTCGCGCCGCCTTCCGGAAAGATCGGCAGCCGCTTCGGCTCTTTGAGAATCACGCGAAATTTTCCGGCGCCCCGCTTTTCAACGTCTATCGCGCCGGTTGCGAAGAGATGACGTTTCAACTACTCGGCTCGGCGGAGGTCGACGAGACGTTTCGCGCCCGACTCGGCAGCGCGGACAAAATCACTCCGGCTCAAATGCACGCGGTGAATGCCGCGATGGAGCGCGCCGTGGGGGAAACTGCGCTCGGTCTCGAATCGCAGATGATCCTGCTGGCTACGGCGGTGAGCGGCTCGCCCTTTCTGGGATTGCTTGGCACGGTCTGGGGCGTGATGGACACGTTTACGGACGTGGCCGTGGCGGGCTCGCCGAACCTGACGACCATGGCGCCCGGCATTTCCGGCGCCCTGATCACGACCGTCACGGCGCTCTGCGTCGCGATCCCGGCAATGTTCGGATACAATTTCTTAGTCACGAGTATCCGCGGCATGATTGTAGAGATGGATAACTTCGCGGCGGAGCTGGCGTCGGAGTTCGAGCATAAATACGTGGATCACAGCGTACGGGATCCGGAGTTTCGGCGATGAAAAGGCGCAGCAACGAAAGCCTGTTATCCCGAGCGCAGCCGAGGGACCCCGTTGAAGGTCGATCGACGCTCCATGGGATTCTTCGACTTCGCTGCGCTTCACCCGGAATGACCACATAATGAGACGCTATTCCCAGCGGCAGAATCTCTCGACGCTGTCCGAAATCAATATCACGCCATTGCTCGACCTCGCGTTTGTGTTGCTCATCATTTTCATGATCACGACACCTCTGCTCGAGAACAGTGTGAACCTGATCATTCCGTCGAGTGCCGCGTCGAACGCACCCGTCAAAGCGGGACAAGTGCAGACAATTTCGATCGATCGGCATGAAACCATCAAGATCAACGGCAAGACAGTAGAGGCGTCCGACCTTGTCGGGCGGCTGACGGAACTCAAGCGGGCGAATCCCGAAGTAGCCATTGTGATTCGCCCGGATCGGGATCTTCCTGTCCAGAAACTGATTTCGCTCATGGACGAGTTGCAGCGCGCGGGAATCAGCAAAGTCGGGATCGCGACGAAGGCGGAAACGAGCAAGTGATATCACGAGACGCGCCTTTTTGGCGGAACGTCGCGCTTATCACGGTCGCTCATCTCGGGGTGTTTTTGGCGTTGGCGCGCGGCAGTCGGGACCAGGCGGCGCCTGATTTGCAAACTGTCGTCTGGATGAACAGCGAGGCGGCCGCGGCAGAACCAAACCACACGCCGGCTCCTTCGCCGATCGCGGCCCCGGCACCGGTCGAGAAGCCGAACGAGCCGGCGAGTCCAGCCGCCAACAGGAGTGAAATCCAAATGCCGTCGCCGACTCCTACCCCGACCATAGCCCCCAAGCCGAGTCCAACCCCCACGCCCAGGACTTCCCCGAAGCCAACTGCAAAACCGTCTCCGAAAACGACACCTAAAAAGAGCCCCGAGGCAAAGACGACCCCGAAAGCTTCACCGAAAAAGGAGAAAGATGATTCGGAGAAGAAATCGGCCACTCCGAAAAAAGAATCGAGCGCGTCATCGAATCAAAGCCCCGAAAAGTCGGACAGTCCCGGCAAAGGATCGGGCAGCGGCACCACGCAGTCTTCCGAATTCGCCTGGTACGGGACGATGCTCCACG
>JBBRMO010000362.1:0-2739 GCA_038230815.1 Chthoniobacterales bacterium | reverse complement strand
TGGGTTTTTGTTCCGCGCGTAACGACCGCTTCCTTAACGAAGCGAGTGTAAATCCTGGCAACTCGCCGCAATCCCAGCCCAGTGTGCAAACCGTTCAGCCGGACGCTGCTTCTGCGAGCGCTGTCCAGACCACGGTCGCAGATACCAACGCGCCGGTGGTCGTGCATGTAGCCATGAAGAATATGAAATTCGACCCGGCGAAAGTTGAAGTGAAAAGCGGCGACACCGTCGAATGGAGGAACGAAGACATCACCCCCCATACCGCCACCTCCGCCAAATTCGATTCTGCTTCGATAGACTCAGACAAATCGTGGCGCCATACCTTCACTGAAGCCGGTGACTTTCCCTATGCCTGCACGTTTCACCCGGAGATGAAAGGCGCCGTGATCGTCAAGTAAGGTATTTATTACCGTCGAGCTTTCGATCACAATTGGAACGACTTCCTAAACACAGACCATGAACACGTTTCTCGAAGAGTTAACTGGCGGGATTCCAGATTGGACTCAGTTTCAACGTGTCGTCATCCGGTTGGTCGCTGCCATCGTGGCGGGTGCGGTCATCGGGTTCCAGCGTCAGCGAGCGGGAAAATCTGCCGGCTTACGGACACATATGCTGGTCGCCATGGGGAGCGCGCTTTTCGTTCTCGAAGGGGAGCGTGCCATGATGTCGATGAGCGATTTGTCGCGGGTGATCCAGGGTCTCGCAACCGGCATCGGTTTTATCGGGGCGGGCGCAATCCTGAAAGAGAGCGCAGAACGCAAGATCGAGGGACTGACGACGGCATCGGGTATCTGGATGACGGCCGCGGCCGGAGCCGCCGCAGGGCTGGGGCGGGTTGGACTCGCGCTGCTCAGCGTCGTGCTGGCATGGGCGATTCTTGCGCTCGTCGGCGCAATCGAACCGCACATCGCGAGGCCCAGGGCGAGCGGCAATGAATGATGCCTTGGGATTTCTGGTCCGGCCACGGCGCACTGGTCTTATTTACTGGTCTATTCGTCGAACAGATGGTCTGCCGATCCCAGCGGCGCCGTTGCTCCTCGCGGCAGAGGCGTTAGTCGCAGCCTGACGTAGGGAGGCTGAGGGAATAAGGGTCCGTCTGAGTCGGCCTTCGTGGTGAGTCAACGTATGGCCAATTTTTTCGCTCTCGGTGTTTTTTTTCATTGAGGCAACACCCCGGTTCTCGATATTTCTTTCGGAGCCTTCGTCCGGCATCCCAATCCGATGACTTTTTCACACCCGCGGGCGAGTAAACAGAATTCGTTCCTGGCGCGGGTGCGAAAGCGCGGCGTTTTCGTCACGCTGGCTTTCTGGGCCCTGGCCGGATGTGGAAAAACCCCGACCCATTCACCTCCTGCTTCGCTCGCGGTGAATGTCGTAACCGCGACCGCGAAGGAAGTGACCGGGTGGAATGAATTCACGGGCCGAATGGAGGCAGTGGATTCCGTGGAAATCCGTCCGCGCGTTTCCGGCTACATCACGGAGGTGCGATTCAAAGCCGGCGATCTGGTCAAAGAAGGTGACCCGCTTTTTCTCATCGATCCGCGCCCCTACCAGGCCGAACTTGACCGCGCCACCGCGAACGTCGATCAGGCCCTCGCGCAACAGAAGCTGGCCGAGATCGATTTCCATCGCGTCGAGAGTCTGAAACAAAAACAGGTGGTCGCCGCGGAAGAGTACGACCGGAAAGCCGCTGCTCTCACCCAGGCCGAAGCCACCGCGCGGGCCAGCCAGGCGGCGAAGGAAACGGCCGCTCTGAACGTCGGTTTCACGGCTATCAAATCGCCAATCGCCGGCCGGGCGGGCGATGTGCGCGTGACGATCGGTAACCTGGTGAGCACGGACACTCTTCTCACCACCGTAGTCTCGACCGATCCCTTCTACGTCTATGTGGACGCGGATGAGAATAGCGTCCTGAAGTTCATGAAGGAGCATGCCAGCGGCGAGAGGAAGCCGGTGCGTGAGGCAAAGACTCCGGCCTTCGTGCAGTTGGCTAACGAAAAGGATTTCCCGCACGAAGGCTACATCGACTTTGTGGATAATCGCGTCGATCCCTCGACTGGCACGTTGCGCGTGCGCGGTGTTTTCAAATCGTGGGACCCATTGCTCGCGCCGGGTTTCTTCGTGCGGATGCGGATACCTCTCGGCAAACCAGCGCCCGCGGTCCTGATCCCTGACGAGGTCATCAGTTCGCAGCAAAACTTAAAGTTCGTCTATGTGGTGAAGCCGGATAACACCATCGAGCGACGCACGATCGAGACCGGGCCGATCGAGGGCGACAAGCGCGTCGTCCGCAGTGGACTCAAAGCGGGTGAGAAGGTTGTCTCGACCCGGCTCCAGTTGTTGCGTCCCGGCATGACGGTCAAGCCCGTGCCGGAAGAGAATCCCGCGCCGTCGACCAACCCGACAGCTTCTCCGAAGTAGCGAAGGACGGGGATGACAGAACAGCCCGAGAGACAGGCTTCCGCGGACCCGCGCGGAGGCTTCGCGCATTTCTTCATCGACCGGCCGGTCTTCGCGATCGTGCTGAGTATCGTGATCACGCTCGTCGGCGGGATCGCGTTGACCACTTTGCCGATCGCGGAATATCCGACGATCGCTCCGCCCACCATCGTGGTTACAGCTGTTTATCCTGGCGCTGACGCAAAAACCGTTGCCGAGACTGTGGCCACGCCGATCGAGCAGCAGGTCAATGGCGTCGAGAACATGCTCTACATGTCGTCGCAATGTACAAACGATGGT
>JBBRMO010000361.1:0-2742 GCA_038230815.1 Chthoniobacterales bacterium | reverse complement strand
CGTCGGCCAGTTGTTGCTGCGGGAGCGCGAAATCGAAATAGACCTGGCCCATGGTCTGCAAAGAAACCAGCGGGTCGCCGACCTTCACCATCTGCCCGGGATTGACTGCACGAATTCCCGCTGTGCCATCGAACGGCGCGCGGATCTGTTTTTTGTCGATGGTGGACTGAATGTTCTCCATCGCCGCCTTCTTCTGCGCGTATTTCGATTGAGCCGCGTCGAACTCCGCCGCCGAGATCACTTTGCGTGCTGCCAGATCCCGGGCGCGGTCTAGGTCACTCTTCGCCAGCTCCTCGTCGGCCAGAGCCGAGCGAAGTTGAGCCTCCTCGGGCGAGACGTCCATTTTCAACAGCACCTCGCCCTTCTTCACCAAAGCGCCGGATTGGAAATTGATTTCCTTCACCGTGCCCGCCAGCTCAGCGCTGATCATCGCGCCTTGCACGGGGGAAATGGAACCGATCGCGGTTAACATCGGCTGCCAGTCCGCCTTTTTCGCCTCGACGCTGGTTACAGTCGTTGGAGGTGGAACCATTTTCTTGCCAGCTGAAATCATGGCGGCGAACTGCCAGACCTTGATCCCGGCGATGATCAGAAACAGGCCGATCACGGCAAGAACGACCTTCCAAACGTATTTTTTTCTCTTCCGCGCCGGCGATACGGGCGGGATATGGGGCGCGGAGCTTGGAGATTTACGCGAAAGTAGGTTCGTGTTCATTTTTAAAGAGCAAACTCCAAAGGCTGCGCGTGACCTCGAGCTGGCGTGCCCGGCGTTCGTCCGCGGTCAGGTCGGAGGGCTGGAGGACATCGCGCATCAGCATTCCACGCGCGACAGCAAAGATCAGCTCCGCCATTTCCCGCGGGGCCAGATCGTGCGTGAGACGCCGCGCTTCGGGCGCGCGCGCGATCAGTTCGGTCAGGCCGTCCATCGACGTTTCCAGGATTCCGAGAACGAGGCCGGCTACGTTCGGATTGCGAGACGCTTCCGCGTAGAGGTCGACGACGAACGCGGAGAGAACCTTTGGAGAGTTCTCACAGCAATGAGCGGTGAAAAGGATATCGAGCGAATCGAAAAGAGAAGGGGCAAGCCGGGCGCGCTCCAACACATCCTGGATCTCCTTTTTGTGCCGATCGGCCATGGCGGAGATGACCGCCTCTTTGTTGGCGAAATACCGGTAGATGAGGCCGACGCTGATTCCGGCTTCGGTGCTGATATCGTGCATGCTGGTCTGGTGAAATCCGCGTTTGGCGAAGCAAACGAGGGCCGCCTCGAGGATCTGGGCAGGTCGATCGAGGGAAGGCTCATGCGGGATTTGCGACATGGAGGCCACGATGAATGAACGTTCATTCATTGTCAAATAGCAGCCTGCTCGCCCTCGATTTAACTCCCGAATCGCACTTTGTTCTGGGAGTGCAGCGTCGGTTTGTCGGGCGGATTGACGACGTCGGGGGCCGTGAGAAGTGGCGAGACTCAAAACGGAGGAGCGCAGGCTCCCAGCCTTGCCGGGGCCGGCAGCCTGCCCTCCTCCCGACAATTCTTGACGCGCCTCGCTCACGGTGGCCTGCTGAACGCGTGAAGCATCCTCTGCCAAAGGAACTCGCTTTCGATCCACACATCGTCGCTCACTTTCCTCCTACGCGTAGCTACCTGGTCGGCGTTTCGGGTGGCCGCGATTCAGTGTCGTTGTTACACCGGCTCACGGAGCTCGGATACCGGCGGCTCGTGGTTTGCCATCTTGATCATCGATTGCGCGGTCGTGCGAGCACGGCGGATGCGCAATTCGTCAAGCACCTTGCGGCGGGGTTGCAGGTGGAATTCGAGCTCGACCGGACCGATGTGGTGGAACTCGCGCGCCGGACCAGGCACTCCATTGAGAGCGCCGGCCGAATGGCGCGCTACCAATTCTTTGCGCGAGTCGCTCGGCGCCGCCGGTGTCGCGTGATTTTCCTGGGCCACCACGCCAACGATTTGGTCGAGACGTTTTTGATCAACCTGTTTCGCGGGAGTGGCCCGACCGGTTTCGGCGGGATTCGGCCGGTGGTAAAGCAAGCGGTGGATGGCCTCGAGCTGGAGGTGATCCGTCCTCTGCTCGGCGTCTGGCGAGCGGACATCGATGCCTACGTTACGTCTCATCGCCTGAAATTTCGTGACGACGAGACAAACGAAACGTTCGACGCCCTTCGCAACCGGATGCGGCGCCGGATCATTCCGTACATTGAAAAACATTTCGGCCGCAAGGTCCGCGCCTCCATCTGGCGGGCGGCTGCCATCGCCGCCGACGAGGCGGACTGGTTGACCGGACTGCTCGATTCGAAAAAGACGACGGCCCCGGAGCTGGAAGTGAAGGAGCTTCGCGAGCAGCCGCGCGCGTTGCAACGGCGCACCATCCATCGCTGGCTGCAATCGCGCGATATTCCCGATCTTAATTTCGAAACAATCGAGCGGGTGCGCGCTCTGCTTGATCCGAATGCGCGAGAGGCCAAGACGAATTTGCCGCACGATCGGCACGCCCGCCGGCGCGCCGGAAAGATTTTCATCGAGTGACGGGCACGCCCCCTGGAGCCGCTTCGGGCGAGGCGGCTCCAGAAGATGGAGCGATACCTGTTTCAATCGGCTCCATCCGCGGTTAATTCTCGGCTTTATGAGCTCTCATGTTCGCGTTCGTTTTGCTCCATCGCCCACGGGCTATCTCCATATCGGGGGGGGCGCGCACGGCTTTGTTCAACTGGCTCTACGCAAAACAT
>JBBRMO010000360.1:0-2746 GCA_038230815.1 Chthoniobacterales bacterium | reverse complement strand
GTCCATCGGAATCGGCCGAAGATCCGAGGAATTATTGCGGTAAATCGTTACGGGATAACGCAGGGGATCGCGCTCGATGAGATCGACTGCGCGATCGATCACAGGAGCCAGACTCGTAGGTGTAAGAGTGAGCCGCAATGGGCGCGCGAAATCGAGAAAACGTGTCACGAGCGAGTTGGTGCGGTCCACTTCGGCACGGATGAACCCGGCCATCTCGCGCGTTACCTCGTTTTCACCGGCGACGCTGCGAGAGAGCATCTCGGCCGAAGCGCGGCTGGTGCCGAGCGGGTTTCGCAGTTCGTGCGCCAGACCCGCCGATAATTGTCCCAGCGCAGCCAAGCGTTCCGACCGGCGCACGGCAGCCTCCGCCTCGCTCAAGTGCCGGTTCGCTTCCGCCAACTGCTCGGCGACGTTCTTATATTTTGCGTACTGCACGCGCAAGGCTTCGGCAAGCGTGTTGACAAGATTGCCCGCGATGGCAAGAAAGATGAGACGCGAGATCAGGATTCGGACCTGATCGGAGTCGATGCGATATTCGGTCCAGTCGATGAAGAACAGAAATGACAGGTACGAACCGCACGCGAGTAAGGTGAACAGCAGAGTTCCAAAAACTCCCAGGTAGGTCGCCGCGGAGACCACCGGGAGCAGCAGGATCAGATAATAGTTGCTCGCCAGACCTCCCGTGTACCCGATCAACAGATAGCCCACGCCGAGTTTCAGCAGAATCCACAAGATCTTTCCGCGCGTGGAATCGAGCGCGGCGATTTTGGATTCGGCGATCTGCAGCAGCCCGAGAGCCGCCACCATTGCGATTTCCCATGAATCGCGCGTTGGGCTCACCGCGGCGATGGCGCCGAACAAAAGCACGAGTACCGCGTCCTGGGCTTTCAGGGATGCGCCAGGCAGGCGCGGGGTATCCACGAAGTCATCTTATGCAAAAATGAAAAAGTAATCCTAATGCCCAATCACACTCGCGAACCGGAAGCCCAAACTCTGTCTGAATCGGACGCTTCCTTCGGCGACATCCTAAAGCAGTACGAACAATCTCATGCCACCCGTGCCGCGGCGGGCTCCGAAGGCCGGGAAGGCGTCGTGATCGCGATATCCGGAGATTCGGTGTTTCTCGACATCGGCTTTAAGACCGAGGGAATCATGCCGGCCGCCGCTTTCCACGACGCCTCCGGGAATGTGAGCGTCAAGACGGGCGACAAGATTCAGGTGGCTGTTACCGGACGCGGTCCCGAAGGTTATTACCAGCTCTCGTTGATCAAAGTTCTAAGGCCGAAGGACTGGTCGTCGCTGGAGAAAGCGTTCGAAGAGAAGACCGCGATAGCCGGCGTCGTGTCGGGTCTGATCAAAGGCGGAGCCAGCGTGGATGTCGGCGTCCGCGCCTTCATGCCCGGTTCCCGCAGCGGAGCGAAGGATGCCGCCGAGTTGCAGCAGCTCGTGGGCCAGGAGATCCGTTGCCGCATCATCAAGCTCGATGTTGCGGATGAAGATGTGGTGGTCGATCGTCGCGTAGTGCTCGAAGAGGAGGAGTCCCGTGCGCGCGAGCAGAGGCTCACGGATTTGCGCGAGGGGATGGTGGTGCAGGGAACGGTGCGCAGCCTGCTCGATTACGGCGCGTTCGTCGATATTGGCGGCGTCGACGGGATGCTGCATGTCGGCGAAATTTCGTGGGGGCGGATCGGAAAACCATCGGACGTGTTGAGCGTCGGGCAACAGGTGGACGTTCGGATTTTGAAGGTCGATCCGAAGAAGGGGCGCATTTCGCTAGGAATGAAACAGCTTCAGCCCGATCCCTGGACGCTTGTCGCGGATAAGTTTAAAGCGGGCGATCGCGTGAAGGGCGCTGTTTCGCGAGTCACCGATTTCGGAGCCTTTGTGGAACTCGAGCCGGGACTGGATGGGTTAATCCACCTCTCGGAAATGTCCTGGTCGAAGAAGGTTCGCAAACCCGGCGATGTAGTGAAGCCCGGCGACACGGTGGAAGTCGTGGTGTTGGGAGTCAACGCGGCCGAGCATCGAGTTTCACTCGGCTTGAAGCAGACGTTGGGCGATCCGTGGGCCGAAGCGGAAAAGAAATATCAGCCGGGGACAATTGTTGAAGGGCCCGTGACGAGTCTGACCAAGTTCGGCGCGTTCATACAGTTGGAGGGTGAGATCGAAGGCATGATCCATGTCGGCGATATCAGCGCCGAGAAGCGCATCGAGCACCCTCAGGACGTGCTTAAAAACGGGCAACAGGTAAGAGCCGTTGTATTGGAGATGGATCGCGAGCGGCGCCGTCTCAGATTGGGTTTGAAACAATTGCAACCGACCTCGGTCGATGAGTACATCGCCGAGCACAAAGAAGGCGACATGGTCACGGGGAGAGTGTCCGACGTTTCGCGGGGGAAGGTCACGGTCGAATTGGGCGAGGGCGTCCGGGCTTCCTGCCATGTCGGAGGGGAGAGCCGTGAAGACGCTCAGGCGACCGCCGGACGAGCGGATCTTTCCGCGCTCAGTTCCATGTTGGCGAACAAGTGGAAGATGGGGCAGAGCGATTTGACTGCGCCGGCAAGGAAGGAACCCGCCAAGGCGGGACAGATCCGAAGTTTCCGCATCGCGAAGCTCGATCCGGAGAAGAAGCGGATCGAATTGGAATTAGCGAGCTAAAGGTGGCGCAGGCACTCCTGCTTGCCGTGTCGGCACTCATGCCGACACGTCGTTTTCGCGGGAATTGCCCACTCGACGCACGTGTCGG
>JBBRMO010000359.1:0-2763 GCA_038230815.1 Chthoniobacterales bacterium | reverse complement strand
GGTGCGTCCGCTTTCGGGCGAGGTCCGCTTCCACGGCGAGCGCATCGATCGCCTGCAGCCCTTCCAGGTTGCGCGGCTGGGCCTGGGCTACGTCCCGGAGGACCGGCGCATCTTCGCCGACCTGAGCGTGATGGAAAACCTCGAGGTCGGCCGGCAGGACAAGCGCGAAGGCGCGACGCAATGGACGCCCGAGCGGCTGTTCGAGCTGTTCCCCAACCTCGGGCGCAACGGCGCGGGAAAATCCACCACGCTCAAGGCGACGATGGGCCTCCTGCGGCCGCTGGCCGGCGAAATCCTGTTCCGCGGCACCCGCATCGATCCCCTGCAGCCTTTCCAGATCGCGCGCCTCGGGTTGGGTTACGTCCCGGAGGACCGGCGCATCTTCGCCGACCTCAGCGTGACCGAGAACCTCGAGGTCGGGCGGCAGGACAAACGCGACGGCGCTCCTTACTGGACGCCGCAGCGGCTCTACGAGCTGTTCCCGAACCTCGGACGAATGAAGGACCGTCCCGGGGGGCGTATGTCCGGAGGCGAGCAGCAGATGCTCACCATCGCGCGCACGCTGATGGGCAATCCGCTGGCGGTGCTCCTCGATGAGCCGTCGGAGGGCCTCTCGCCGCTCATCGTCGAGCAGATGGCGGGAACGATCGGGGACTTGAAGCGCGAAGGTCTGTCCGTCCTGTTGTCGGAGCAGAACCTGCATTTCGCGCAGCTGGTGGCCGATCGCGCCTATATCATCGAGACGGGACAGATCCGGTTCGGGGGCACGATGGCGGAGCTTGCGGCAAACGACGCGGTGCGGGAGCAGTATTTGTCGGTATGAGCCGGATGAGTTCGCGCGCCTCGTGGCGCTCCTCGCGGGATCGGGCTCCGGGGGGCTGAGTGTACCGGTACGGATCAATTTTTTCCCGGAGAGCCAATATCCGCGCGGACTTTCGGAATAAATGTCCTGAAATGAGTGGCTTTCCGCTGTAGCTGCTTTTTTTCATGCATGTGATTTGACGGACTTCCATTTCAATTTGGTACGGCAAATGGGGGGCAGGTCAGGTCAGGCACTTGATCTGCTGACCGCTCGCGCTGGAGTCGAACACGAAGTCGTAGGCCCAGACATGGTTCGGACCAAACGCGGGCAGCGGCCGTGGTCGTGAGGTGGCGACCCGCCTGCGAGGGCGTCTACGGGGCAATTGCAGTCCCGCCAGACGCCACAGACGGTGCGCCCGGTGCCGGCTCATGCCAAAGCCTTCGCGTCGCAAGAACACGCGGATCCTGCGGTACCCGTAGCGCGGGTACTGCTCCGATAGTCGCTTCATGGCCTCGAGCGTGGGCCGGTCGCGCTCGGCGCGTACCGACGCGTAACCCAGGCCCGAACGGGCGATTTCGATCAGCTCGCAAGCGCGTCGCTTCGACAGGCCACGCTCGCACGCGAGCGCGACCTGCTCGCGCCGCGCCTGCGAGCTCACCACTTTCGGCGGTTGATTTCCTTCATGGTGTCGATTTCGAGATCGCGCTCGGCAACGAGACGCTTCAACTTCGCGTTCTCGATCTCGAGCTGGCGAAGCCGCTTCACGTCTGCAGGCTGCAACTCGCCGAAACGGCGCCTCCAGGTGTAGATGGCCTGCGCGCTGACCTTGTGCTTCCTGGCGACCTCAGGAACCGACGCTTTGTCGGCCTCCCTCAGGATCGCCACCATCTGCTCTTCGGTAAATCGACTCTTCTCCATGGGCTCCTCGCTGGGTTGCGGGAGCCGTTCTCTCAAGTTACGTTTGGTCCAAAGAACCTAGGCAGGTCACCCCTTCGTTAACATTGAAATTCCCTTTTTCGACGCGAATGTTTCGAACCAGCTATTTCTCGCACAGTTTTTTGGATGGAGTCAGCTTCGGTCTATCCTTCTTTGGAATTGACTCAATGCACGAACGATCATGACACCCACAGACTCTTCTCAACATACAGACATCTTTTCGGGCGCCGTCGTTGTCGAGCGTGAATACAAGAATCTTCGTGGAGTCATGTTCTAACTGGTCGGAACTAAAGCCGAGAATCTTGTAGGAACTCTCCGCGAGAAAATAGGGACGCGATTGATTGGGAAGCGCGGTTACCAAAGATTGCTCGTCTGGATACCAACTTTCCCATTCAGCCCCATATAGTTTTCTCAATCTGGCGATTCGGCCGTCGTCAGAGGCGCTAAAATCCGATCGTCGAGAGCGAATCAAAGATTCAAACTCAGCAGTCGTGGCGGGCAGGAATTCTGTAACGTAGAGAGAATCAGTTTCTACTCTGTTGATCGGCCCCCTGACGCGAAGCACATATTTTGGGCTTCCGATTCCGTCCAGATCCGCACGAATGTGCGTCAGGGGATAGTAGTAGGGCAATCCAGAAATTTCGCTTTTAAAGACTGGGCCCGATATCCAGTGCGCGAAACCCGGCGTATCGCGCTCGGAAGCTTCAACTGCCCTTTGCCGGGGCTGCGCATTTACCACTTTCGCCACGTATTCACATATTGATTGGTCAGCACTCGCCCAGACTACGTAGTTGCTTGGCCGTCGTTCTGTATCGGCAATCTTTGCCGCCACTGCAAATTGCCATTGAAATAGGATCAACAGACAGCAAACGACTGCTGCGATTTTCTCAAGCGGTCGGACTTTTTCGCTGCTTCTCTGGTTGATCAAGTCGACACAAGATTTCATGTGATCCTCCTTTTACAAATTGATCTGGTGCCAGCCCTCACGCCGGAGGAGCACGCAGATGCGCTTGTAACCGTAACGC
>JBBRMO010000358.1:0-2783 GCA_038230815.1 Chthoniobacterales bacterium | reverse complement strand
CAGAAGACTGAAAACGATGCGCAGCGCGAGGACAGAGTCGCCGTGCTCGTGGATGACCGCGACCGGGTTGTTTGCAATCATGAGACCGGATTCGCCGACCCCCGGCAACCGGGCCGCGAGATGCGAACTAGATGTTGCTTCCGCTCCATTTTAATTTCTGTCGGACCACGCCGAAGAAGGAGACGCCCGGCAACGAGGCCAGCGGCAGAACGCGGCAGGACTTCGTGATCTCTGCGGTCGTGCCCGATTCGATCAGGAGCGGCTCGCGCCCATCGACGGTCAAAAAAACCGGATACTCATGTTCGGTCACCTCAACTTCAATGACCGCATCTTCGTCCACGATGATGGAACGGTTTGTCAGCACATGCGGACAAATCGGGGTAATCACAAACGCGCCCGACTCCGGCGCCAGGATCGGGCCACCCGCGGAAAGCGAGTAGGCGGTCGACCCGGTCGGCGTGGCCACGATTAAACCGTCGGCGTTGAATTCCGTCAGCACCTCGCCATCGACGCTCGTCCGGAGCCGAATCAGACGTGAGACTTCTCCGCGGCTAAAGACGACATCGTTCAATCCAGTCATGCTCGACGCTTTTCCACCTGGAAATTTCACGCTGACCTCGAGCAGGGTGCGCTCGCTGAAGACCATTTTCCCGGCGGCGATGCATTCCACTGCCTCGGCGTAGGCCCCTGAGTTGGAGCAGGTCAGAAAACCAAGCGCGCCAACGTTGATCCCGAAAACGGGCTTGATGTTGTCGCCAAGGCGTCCGACAAGGTCAAGAATCGTGCCGTCGCCGCCGAGGACAACCAAAAGCTCCGAGTCGCGGGCGAGTTCCGGGATCGCGCGACCGGACGGCAGGCCGGCCAGAGTGGCTGTATTCGTTTCGAGCGCCACGGTCAATCCGGCGCGCTCGAGTTCCTGCGCGACGGTGCGGGTCAATTCCGCGACGCCGGGCTTACCTGTGTGGGCGATCAGGCCGATTGTTTTCGGACGCATGCAAAGAATTCCTGGTTCCCGTCTGTGCCGGTGATATCCGCGGGGACGATGCCAACCACTTTGTGACCGGCCTTGACCACGAAGTCGCGAATCTTCTCCTGCGCTTTCTCGTGCAAAGCCGGATCCCGCACAAGGCCGCCACGGCCGACATCGGAGGCTTGGAGCTCAAACTGGGGCTTTATTAGTGCGACGATCACACCGTTGGGAGTTACCAACTCGAGGGCGTTCGGCAAGATCAAAGTCAGAGAAATGAAGGAGACATCGATGACGCAAAGGTCGACCGGCTCGGGAATATCGTCGCGGCTGAGAAAACGCGCGTTGAGTTTTTCCCGGACGACCACCCGGGGGTCGCTCCTGATTTTCCAGGCGAGCTGGCCATGGCCGACATCGATGGCATGGACCTTTTTCGCTCCCTGTTGCAGGAGGCAATCGGTGAACCCTCCGGTCGAGGCGCCGATATCGAGCGCGGTTAATCCATTTGCGGAAATCTCAAAATGCCGCAGCGCGCCGGCCAATTTCACCCCTCCTCGGCCGACATAGGGCGACGGAGCACGGACAGAAGCTTCGGCATCCGGGTATACCTTGACCGAGGCTTTGTCGACGACGGCGTCCCCCACTTTGACTTCGCCGGCCATGATGGCGCGCTGGGCCTGTTCCCGGCTCGCGAAGAAACCCTTCTCCACCAAAAAGGTATCGAGCCGAGTTTTTTTTGGCTTAGCCGTCAAGAAACCACTCCAGCAATCTTAAAAATTCTTAATGCCTTATTAACGTAATAAGACATGTAAGAACAATTCGGGAAATAGTTTATCAAATGTTTACTCCTGTACCTTAACAACCAGTCGGTCTTTTACTCATTCATTTGTGGCGTAATGGCGCAGCAGCTTTTCGATCGACTGAACATCTTCCGCGGAGGCCCGGCGCCGTTGATATTTCCGGAAAACTACGTCTTTGAGTTTCAGCAAGTCTTCGAGCAGCGGCTGGTCGTAATAGGTCCAGTCGGCTTCGTCAGAGCCCTTTGCCTGAAAACGCCACACGCCGCCGAATTTTGTTACGCGGACTTCGCGCTTTCGGCCCTCGGCATCTTTCTCGGTCCATATGTGTTGACTGCGCATCCTGCTCGAATCTTACATTAGCCTCTTGAAAGACGCAGCCAGATTGCTCGGGTATTTCGCGGGGACGATTCTTTTCGGCGCGCTCGCGGCGCCCCTCCTTTTCTGGGCGGCCCAATCCCTGGCCGCCCACGGGATCTTCGCGGGACTGGCCCGGTTCGATTTCGAAGCGTTCTTTCATCGGGCCCTGATGTTGGGCGCCATTGTCATGCTCTGGCCACTCCTCCGTTGGCTTCAGATCAAAACCCCCCGCGACCTCGGGCTCGAACGCAATGGACATTGGCCGCGCGATTTCTCCATCGGGTTCGTCCTTTCAGCGATGCCGGTCCTCTTCTGCGAAATGCTCCTCGTCTCCCGCGGTTTTTATTCGATGAAGTCGAGCGGTTCCTGGCTCGCGATCCCGCCCATCCTGCTTACTGCCGTTATTGTTCCACTTATTGAAGAGGCTCTCTTCAGCGGCTTGTTCCTGGGAGTGTTGCTCCGCGGGTTGAAGGCCTGGCCGGCCATTTTGGTGAGCGCCGGAATCTTCTCGATCGTTCACTTCCTGAAAGCGCCGGATCATACGACGACGACGGTGGAGTGGTTCTCCGGTTTCGTTTCCCTGGCTCATTCGTTCGATCAATTCGGCGAACCGATGCTGGTCCTTGGGGGCTTCACGACCCTCTTCGTCATTGGGATTG
>JBBRMO010000357.1:0-2799 GCA_038230815.1 Chthoniobacterales bacterium | reverse complement strand
GCTTCGCCAGCTGACGCGCCTGCCGGAGCTTTTCGGCGACTATCAGGAGCTCCTGCGTGCGAAGCTGAATCCCGGCGAGTTGACGCTCGCGCGCTACATCGATTCCGGCCGTCTCCTTCATGACCGCATGTTCCTGGAGCTCAAGGAGGTTGCGGTCCGCCTGCGCGGGGCGCGCTCCGTCCAGGGTGCCCATGCGCTGCTGGGCGAGCAGCTCATCCAGGTCAGCGAGATGCTGGGGCGGAACGAGCGCGCGCTCGAGGAGTTCGCGCGCGCGAACGTGGCGATCTCCGCGATGAAGGGCGTCTCCGGCTCGGATCGCGACGGGGGTCGGGCCCTGGGCGACGCGATCCAGGATCTGGCCGACCTCGCGGATCGCGCTCGCAAGTATTGAGGCATTATTCGTTGGTCCAACGTTGACGACGGCGGTTAGAATCGCTCATGGCTCCCGCGTTTCGCTTTATGACAGGCGCCACGATGTATCGGATCGAGGCCGAATCGTACGAGGACGCGCTGACCTTTATCCTTTCGGAGCTGAAGCCTTCGCCGGACGCAGAGGCCGTGATACGCACGACGCTGCGCCAGGAGCAGGCGAGCGAGCCTCCTCCAGGAAGCTATCCGCTCCTTCCTGATGACGACGCCGAGGGCGGAGGGCCCTCCCAGAACATCGACGGCGCCGAGGGCGACGACAGCGACGGCGATTCCGCCTAAGCGCTCTCGAGCCGGAATTCGCGTCGCTCGAGACGCCCTTCTGCAAGCAGCCTTCCTGGAGCGAAGCCTTTGGATTTCGTGATCGCGACCCCATTTCCGCGGTATGCAAACCCCCCCGGATCAAGGGGTGTTGAGTCCTAATTCAGTTGACTATTTCACTACAGTAATATATTTCACTCCCATATTTTGAGTCTTCACGGAATCAGCCCACGGAGTTAGCCCACGGAGTTAGTAAGATGCGTCCGATCGGTAAGTTGATGTTTTTGTGTGTTTTTGCGATGACCCTGACCAACGCTGCGTCCCGTGCGGATGACGCGTCCGACCCGGCAAAGCCCCCAGTCGCAAAGCCCGCTGATCCCGTCACCCCGGGTGTCATCACGCCGGATACCGACGAAGGCAAGCAGGGAAGCGATGACCTGGTTAGCGCGGACGACGCGCCCAAGACTCCCGGCACCCGCAAACGTATCGTCCAAGTTGGCATCAGCCGCGAGGAGCCGGGCGCCGGCGAGCCGGGTCAGCTCATTCTCAACGGAGGCTTCGGCTTCAAGTTCCGCGCGAAGGACGGCACCGTCGGCAATGCCCTTAGTATCGACTTCGAAATCATGCAGCCGTCGCGCAACGACGACGGCAAGCGCGACTACTTCCATAACGTCTCCTTCACAGTCACCAGTTGGGAAAAAGAGCTGAAGAAGCACCCGGGAACTTCCGTTTCCCTCGGTCGCGTGAAGTTCGCTCGCGACATCGGTGCGGGCCTTCTCTCGGACGCGGAGTTCAACACCATCGCCATCACCAAGAACCTCTCGTTTTTCGACGGCGCAAAGCTGCTTCGGCGTCTCGGCATGTCAGTGGAAGCCGCGGGTACGGCCGAAGGTCTCGGTGTTCGCACCATCCAAGTGGAAGGTGAGAAGCGCCTCTGGGGTCCGACCCTGGTGGCTGGCGAAGCCGAACTGAACGTGGTGAAGGAATTCAAAGGCCTCGAGTTTTCAGGGGGCCCGACCTTCAGCGGCGATTCCTCGGCGGGCTTCGGCCGCGACGGCAGCCCGGTTTACGGCAACACGACCTATGGTCTCGGCGCCAACGTTGTGAAGAATTTCGAAAAAGGTAAGATCATCTTCAGCGTCAGCAAGGAATTCACGAGCTGGCACGGCGTCGGAGTTCCCGGCGAGAAGCCGTTGTTTTTCTCCGTTACGTTTTTGGCCTCGGCGGAGAGCAAATCCAAATTCCGTCACCTCAAGCATAAGGTGTACAGGTAGTCAGGCAGGCGGACACGCCGGCATCCGGCTTCCGCTTCGGTTTAAAAAAAGGGGAACTGGCCGAAGGCCAATTCCCCTTTCCCGTTGCTGAAGTGCTGACGCTGCTAGTTCTTGACGCTGATATTGTACGCGTTCGAGTCCACGGAATAGACCTGCCCATTGTAGCGAGTCTCGCCGTGGAAAAGAATCTTGTACTGGCCGTTCGGAACTGTGGTGGTTCTCCAGCCCAGGCGCATTTCCTCGGTGACGAAGTCCTGCGACTTGATGGCGATCTGCTTGCCGCTTGAGTCGAAGACGCGGAATTCAAGGTGCTGGATAGGCACGGCGCCGAACTTGGCGTGCACCAGGAACTCTGGCCTTTCCTTCAAGGGCTTCGTGAGATCGATTCCGGAAACGGCCTCGAATTTCAGGGTCATCTGCGGCTCGTGGTTCAGGACATAGAACTCGCGAACTTGGGACTTCACGGTTCCCGCCTGCGCCTGGATCTCGTAACGACCTTCCTTGAGGGCGGTCGTGTCGAGCTCGGCCGCGCATGCGCCTTCCGCTGATGCCAGGCATGTCACGTCTGCGCGCACGCCGTCGGGACCCTTCATGGAGAAACGGATCTCGGATCTAGCAAGGCCCTTGCCTTGCCCGGTAAGTGAGTACTTGCCGGAGATGAATTCGCGATCCATCGGAGAAGAGATCGTCAGGAGCGCCTGCGCCGGAGCGATCTGGAAAGACCAGGTGTTGGCTCCGATGCCGGATTTGTCGTCATAGCTGACCCACGCGAAGCCGCTCTCGCCCCAGTCCTTGCCCCAGCTGTTGCGGATGAGCCAGGCGCGCTTCGTGTCGTCGT
>JBBRMO010000356.1:0-2806 GCA_038230815.1 Chthoniobacterales bacterium | reverse complement strand
TTCTCCGACCAAACTCATTACTCGGTCGAGCGAGGGTTGCACGTCCTCGGCTTCGCCCGGGAGCAATTTCGAAAAATACCGTCTGACGATCGGTTCCGGCTGCCCCTGGAAGTTTTGCGGGCGGCGATTCGTGCCGACAAAAAAGCCGGCCTCCGTCCATTTTGCGTTGTCGCAAATGCCGGGACCACAAACACCGGAGCTGTCGATCCATTGCCCGAACTCGCCGACCTCTGCGCGACCGAAAATCTCTGGCTTCACGCCGACGGCGCGTATGGAGCCGCGACCATGATCTGCGATCGCGGCCGGGCGAAATTGACCGGGCTGGATAGAGTCGATTCGCTCTCGCTCGATCCCCATAAATGGCTTTTTCAACCATTCGAATGCGGATGCGTGCTTGCGCGCGACGCGGCCAATTTGAAATCGGCGTTCCAATTAATGCCCGAGTACATGCGCGACGTCCATCGCCACAGCGCCGAAACCAATCCAGCTGATTACGGGATCCAGCTTTCCCGTGGATTTCGCGCGCTCAAAGTCTGGCTTTCGATAAATACCTTTGGGCTGGCTGCGTTTCGGGAAGCGATTACACGTGGCTTCGAGCTGGCGGAGTTTGCCGAGAAGGAGCTACGCGGCCGTCGCGATTGCGAGATTCTTTCTCCCGCCGAAATGGCGATTGTCGCCTTCCGCTTTGGAAAGAATGATGAAGTTCAGACCCGACTCGTCGAAGAGATGCTGCGCGACGGCTTTGCGTTCCTGACCTCGACAACGCTCAAAGGCATCACCGCGCTTCGTCTTTGTACCATCAATCCGCGAACGACGGAAAACGACATCATCCAGACGATCGATCGCCTGGAGAAATTGGCGGCGAATTGATTGGAGGGACGGGCGCTGTCCCGTCCCATTATTCTTATTGTCTATTGCGCCAGCAAATAGATGGCCGCGAGCGAGACCAGGAAATACGGCACCAGAGTCGCCGCTCCCGGATAATCTCTGGCTATCCGTTGGCCGAAAAAAAGTGCGACGATTGATATGGCGGCAACCACTGCGCCATAAAACGCGAGCGTTGAATCGCGCGTAACAAGAATCATCACGCCCCCGATCGCACTCAACGCCCCAGCCGCGATTTCCAGAAGGGTGATCACGGTCACCATTAAAGGAACGAGGCCGGCCAGCGGGCTCTTCGCGAAATGTCCTTTGAGCCAATCGAGATTTCCGCGCCGGTCTACAACCTTATCGATGCCTGATTGGAGAAACAAAATCGCAAGAAACGCAGCCGCCAGGACCTGCATGATATGAGTTGCAGCCGCTGGGGTGTGGAAGTTGTGCATCGGCGTCTATTGGTTTCTAACCGCTGTCGCCTTGCAAGGATTTTGTTTCGGGAGCGCAGGCTGCCAGCCTGCCGCGTCCGGCAGCTTGCCGGACGCACCTGCCGGGAAGGGACCCGATGTTCCCATCCGCTAGGTTTTGCGCCGCGCTCCGATTTTTTTGGCGGCTAGCTGCCGCCAAATACAGGCTGGCAGCCTGCGCTCCCCGAGAGAAAGGCCCTACGCCGCCGCGTGCTCGCGCGCTTCCGCGTTCGCTTGCTGGCGCCTCTGCTCCTGCGCCACAAAAGCTGGCGCGGACGGGGTGTGAAACATCTCCAGGTCTTCGGTGTCGTGATCTGTTACCGGAGTGAGCGCGACATCCGTATATTTGAACCGCTTCGGGTCGGCCTTGATTCGCTTGTAGATGCTGCGCAGCCGGAAATAGAGTGTGGCCAGTTTGTAGATCTTGAGTCCCGATTCGACCCAGAACTTCGGATAAAAGGTCCAGATCGGCTCCCGCGGCAGGCCCGGCCGCCGATCACGCCGGAACTTCAACCGGATCACTCCGCTCTCCAAGGGATGCACTTTCTCGATATGAATCGACCCCATGAACCAGGTGATGAGCACCAGAGCGTTATTGGCTCTCCCTTTCTTGGCCACCAGCCGTCGCAATACTGTCTCCATGTGTTCCATGGTATAGTACGTCTCCCACGCGGTGAGGTAAGCCCGCTCCCATTCCACGCGCGACATCTTCGCGTGCGGAGCGCAAACATGGTTCAGATCGTAACGGTTCAAGTCCGGATCGATCTGCACGCCGGCATTGACCAGCTTCTGGTGGTCTTCCGAGCCGGGGAGCGGCGTCAGGTAAAAGAATTCGAGGATATCGAGCGGCAATTCCTTTTTTACAATCTCCACATCGCGCTTGATCGATTCGACCGTATCGTTCGGGAAGCCGGTGATGTACCCGCAGTAGGTAATGATCTTCGCGGCCTTCCAGGCCAGAAGCATTTTGCGGTATTCGGTGATCTTGTTCTGCCGCTTATGCGCACCGGCCAGGCTGTCGGGATTGATATTCTCCAGGCCGATGAAGACGCGACGCACGCCCGCGGCGGCGCATTTCTCGATGAAGTTTCGAAGGTTATGACAAAGTGTGTCCACCTGGATGATGAAGGACAACTTCAGCTTATCGACTTCGCGCAGGTGAATGATCCGATCGAGGATCACCTCCCAATCCTTGTTCCGGGCGAAATTGTCGTCGGTAATAAAAAAGCTCCGCAATCCCTGCGCTACGTTCTCGCGGATAATCGCTTCTACATCATCCGGCGAACGCCGCCGTGATTTTCTTCCCTGCACATTAATGATGGTGCAGAAAGAACATTGGACCGGGCAACCGCGTCCAGCATCGAAGCTGGTCACGTGTCCGGCCGTGCGCGCGGCCCGCACGGAACTGATCAGCGGAATCGGGGCCCCTTCAATTCCGGGCAGGTCCGCCATGTAGTTATAGA
>JBBRMO010000355.1:0-2807 GCA_038230815.1 Chthoniobacterales bacterium | reverse complement strand
CTTAAATTCCCAGCCGGCGCGATGCGCGAGGGTGACGAACAGCACCAGCCACATGTCGGCCACCGCGGCTTTGCCGTGCAGGAAAACCTGGAGGCAGACGGTAAAGATGACCGCGGCCCACCATCCGGTGGTCTCATTCCCCATCCGTTTCCCCCAGGAGAACAGGACGAGCGCCGTCAGGGCCGCAGCGATCGCGGTCGGAAAGCGAGCGGCAAAATCGTTCTCGCCGAAAAGGTCGTAACTCGCGACCTGCGCCCAGTAGGTCAACGGCGGTTTGTCGAAGCGATATCCGCTATTGAAAAACGGCACGACGTAATCGGCTCGCGCCTTCATTTCCCGGGACGCTTCCGCGAACCTCGGCTCGTCCCGATCGATCAGCGGCAGGCTCCACGTCCCGGCGAGGTGGAAGGCGAGAGCGCCAAAAAAAACGAGCGCGTAATTGCGAATTGCCGGTGACACCATTGGACCGGAAGCTAGCAGCCGTTCGTTAGAAAATGAAAACCGAAAACAAGCGTTGGCTGGGCTGGGGGTTATTCATCCTCGTTGCCGGGCTTTGCCTTCTGATCGCGTTTCATTTCGATGGAGTTCTCAGTGCCTGGTTCGCCACGAACATCCCCAAGGCCGTGCGTCGCGCGATGTCCTGGGTCAGCAAAATTGGCGACTGGCCCGGGCATATCGTGCTCGGTCTTTTACTTCTGGGGATTGCCTGGTGGCGGGGCAACAAATCGTGGCAGAGGATTTTCCTGGCGATGTTGATTGCCTGTGCGGTCGCCGGGGTCGCGGCCCGCATCCTGAAGATCGCCGTTGGTCGCCCCCGTCCTTCGGTGCAAACCGAAGCCGTTTCTCCAGCTGCGCGTTTTACTGCGAAGTATCAATCGTTTCCCTCCGGGCACACTGCCGCCAGCGCCGCCTTTTTCGGAACACTCTTTCTCGCGCGGCGCCGCGTTGCCACCGCCGCTCTCCTGCTCGTTCCGGCCATCATCGCCCTCTCGCGTATGATTGTCGGCGCGCATTATCTGTCCGACGTCGTCTTTGCGGCGACGCTTGGAATATTATGCGCCGGCCTAACGACTCACTTTTTCCCGCGGGGCGATGATCGGTTATTCGAACGGGACGTGCCTTAGTCCGTCCTAAGACAGGACCTGCATTCGGAGGATCACTTCGTTGAACTGATCCTGTCCAAATTGTGGATTCGCACGACGATAGTCCGACCAGGTATGAACGTAGTCCGCCAACACTTTGATATTATCCGCATGGATATAGTAATTTAGTCCGCCGGTGATGGATTAGAGATCATCATTCGCCCCGCTGACCGGGATTGAGATCTTCCCATTTCACGACGGCCTGGAGCTTCTTCTTAATGATGAAATAGCTTCCCTGAATGTAGAATCCGTCGGTGGTGAAATCGGAATCAGCGGCGAATTGTTCACGACTCATCCATGCACCCGCTCCTCGAGATATTCCGCGATCAAGTCGAATGGTCCAAGCCGAAACCAGGCATCGAAGCTGAACGCATTTCGTTCATCCGGACCTGTGAGGGTGAAGGACGTGAGTGATCCATCCGCATTGACGCGTAAGTTCAGACCCGGCGAGTTATTGGTGTCCGCATCATCCCGGCTATAAAAATAATCGCCGCTTAGTTTCACCCATAAAGGCTGGCCCATGAGCTTGCCCGACCACGGCTGCAGTTCGAGCCGCGTGACCTACATCCGATTCACTCTCCGCCCGCGCGGCTGGGACGCTGAACAAGACGGCTGCGGCGAGGAAGAACGCGACCGGCAATTTGGTCATATCGAGGGCGTGGTAGGGTGACGGTCGTGTGGCGTAAAGGTTAAATTTGCGTTACATATTGTTTTCTTGTCGACCGCTTTCGATTCCTCGAACACGGTCGCAAGCACATGGGATTTCTCGATCGTGAACAAACTGTCGCGGGGCCGGACTTCAATCGCTGGCTGGTTCCGCCGCCGCCCTCGCCGTTCACCTCTCCATTGGTCAGGTCTACGCCTTCAGCGTTTTCAAACTGCCGCTGACAAAAATCCTCGGGATCACCAAGTCGGTCCCCGACGATTGGACCCAGCCGCAGCTCGCGTGGATTTTTAGTCTCGCCATTTTCTTCCTCGGCGCGTCTGTCGCGGTTTTCGGACGCTGGGTCGAGCGCGTCGGCCCGCGCAAGACCATGCTCACAGCCGGGCTCTGCTTCGGTGGCGGGTTCATCGTCGCAGCTTTCGGCGTCAAATTGCACCAACTCTGGTTAATTTATCTCGGCTACGGCGTGATTGGCGGCTGCGGCTTGGGGCTGGGCTACATCTCGCCCGTTTCCACGTTGGTGAAATGGTTTCCCGATCGTCCTGGCATGGCCACCGGGATGGCGATCATGGGCTTTGGCGGCGGCGCTTTCATCGGCTCGAACCTCAGTCTGCTCCTGATGGATCATTTCAAGACTGCGAGCAGTGTCGGTGTCGGCAAGA
The DNA here is from genome assembly GCA_038230815.1 of Chthoniobacterales bacterium. Taxonomy (GTDB): domain Bacteria; phylum Verrucomicrobiota; class Verrucomicrobiia; order Chthoniobacterales; family UBA10450; genus AV80. The sequence continues at coordinate 339 of JBBRMO010000355.1, read as the reverse complement.
GCTTCATCGCTCTCGGGATCATTTATTTTTGCTTCATGATCTTTGGCGCGCTCATCGTCCGCGTCCCCGCGGAAAATTGGAAGCCGGCCAACTACCTTCCGCCGACGCAGTCGCACGGCCTGATCACGACTCATAACGTCGCTCTCGACCAGGCTGGCGCACGCCGCAGTTCTGGAGGCTTTGGGTTGTCCTTTGTTTCAACGTCACGGCCGGGATTGGAATCCTGGAGCAGGCTTCGCCGATGATCCAGGAAATGTGCCCCGGCAAGGTCACCGCCGCGGCGGCGGGCGGTTTCGTCGCTCTACTTAGTCTCTTTAACATGGGCGGCCGCTTCTTCTG
>JBBRMO010000354.1:0-2811 GCA_038230815.1 Chthoniobacterales bacterium | reverse complement strand
CCGAGGTAACGTCACGCCAGAACCCGAGAGTGCTCTTGTCCGATGAAGTGGGTGTGGGAAAAACGATTGAGAGTTGCCTGATTTTGCACCGGCTGTTGCTGACTGGGCGAGCGCAACGCGTGCTCATCCTGGTGCCCGAGTCACTGGTCCATCAGTGGTTCGTGGAGTTGCTTCGGCGGTTTAACCTTTGGTTTTCAATTTTTGACGAGGAAAGATGTGCGGCGATCGCGCAGCAGGAGCCCGGAAGCAACCCGTTTTCCGAGAACCAATTGATCCTCGTGAGCCTGAATCTGCTGGCTGAAAAGGAGGAACGCGCGGCCCAGGCGATCGGCGCCGGATGGGATTTGCTGATTGTCGATGAGGCACACCATTTGCGCTGGAGCCCCGAGGCTCCGAGCGCCGAATACAATATTGTGGAAGCGCTGGCGCGCGCCACTTCAAGCGTTCTGCTGGTCACGGCGACGCCGGAACAATTGGGTGAAGAGAGCCATTTCGCGCGTTTGCGATTGCTGGACCCGGAACGCTTCCACAGCCTGGAAAAGTATCTCGAAGAGCATAACGGCTATGAGGAGACGGCGACTGTCGCTGCGAAATTGCTGGGTCCCGAAGAGTTGACGACGGAGGAGATCGAGCGATTGGCGCAGGTGCTCGCGGTATCGAAAGAAGCGATCCAGGCGGGAGCGGCTGAGTCCTCAGAGCGGCAGAGACTGGTCGAGCGGCTGCTCGATCAACATGGGACGGGCCGGGTTATGTTTCGCAATACCCGCGCCGCGATGAGCGGCTTTCCAAAACGGCACGCCAACCTCGTGTCGTCACCGGCGGTGGGGGCGGAACGGCTCGGCGAGTTGCACGAGGAGTTCGAAACGGACGCGGACCCCCATGCGCCCAAGCCTTATTATGACTTTGACGACGATGGTCGAATCGTCTGGCTGGCTGATTTTCTTCGCGCGAATCCTTCGGCTAAAGTACTGCTGCTCTGCCGTTATCGGGAGAAGGTAGAAATGATTGAAGGGGCACTGCGAGGCCGGATCAATGTGAAAACGGCGGTGTTCCATGAAAAGCTTCCGTTGATCCAGCGGGATCGAAATGCGGCGTGGTTCGCGGAAGAGGACGGAGCGCAGATTCTGATTTGTTCGGAAATTGGGAGTGAAGGACGAAACTTCCAGTTCTCGCACCACCTGGTGTTGTTCGATCTACCTCTGGACCCGGAGTTGTTGGAACAGCGGATCGGACGGCTGGATCGCATTGGTCAATCCGAGGACATCACCCTGCACGTGCCGTTCATTCAGGGGTCACCGCAGGAATTGGTCGCTCGGTGGTATCACGAAGGAGTGAATGCTTTCGAGAGACATTTTTCAGGCGGCGCGGAAATGGGAGAGAAATTTCGCGAGGAAGTTTTGCGGGTGGCATTGGAAGAAGCTCCTGGGGAGGATTTTGCAAAGTTGTTGGAGGAAACGCGGGCGTATCGGGCGGAATTAGAAGCAAAGTTGCACCTGGGCCGCGATCGACTACTGGAACTGCACTCGTTTAACGCCGGTCGCGCCGCGGGGATCATCGAGCAGATTTCAGTTATCGATGCAGACACGCGCCTGGACCGGTTCATCATGGATGCGTTCGATGCTCTCGGGCTGAAAATCGACGAGGTCGGACCCCGAACGTTCAATCTCGGAGGTGGCGACCTGTTCCACGAGAAAATCCCGGCTTTGCCTGAGGAAGGGCTGACCGCGACGGCGGATCGGACGCGGGCGCTCTCGCGGGAGAATATCGGCTTTCTGACTTGGGATCACCCGATCGTGACGAGTCTATTGGATATGCTGCTCGGATCGGAACAAGGGAACAGTGCCTTTGCGCTCTGGCCGGGTGCGCCGGAGGGGGGCGTGCTGGTGGAAACTATTTACGTCCTCGAAGCGCAAGCCCCGCCCCGATTGCAGTTGGATCGATTTTTACCGCCGACCCCGCTCCGTATTGTGCTTAACCATAAGCGGAAGGAACTGGGAGTGGAGGCTGCGCCGGAAGTCCTCGCCTCTGCTTTGAAGAACGGCGATCCTGCGGTTTTGGCGGCTCAGATGCAGGAATTTGGAACGCTCGCTCCGGGGATGTTACGTGTGACGGAAATCATCGCGGGCAAGCAGAGCAAACCGATAATCGAAGCAGCCCTGGCGAGAGCGAAAGAGACATTGGCCAACGAAATAGTGCGACTGGAACAGCTGCGGTTGGTGAATCCGTCTATTCGACCGGATGAGATTGCAGGAGCGAAAGCAGAACTGGGCGAGGTGGAGCAGCATCTCATGAAGGCAAGTCCGCGCCTGGATGCGGTGCGGCTGATTCTGGCGAGCAGCGCAGGGGCGCAAAAATAATATGTTTATTCAGGCGATTGGCACAGCAACACCGCCCAACCGTTATTCTCAGCGCGAGTGTTGGGAAGCGTATGGTCTGTCTCCATTTTTAGCGCGTCTCAGCAGTCGTTCCCACGCGATCCTCCGCAAGGTGTTGAGCAGCGATAATGGGATTGAGACGCGCCATTTCGCCATGGAGGATCTGCGGGAGGCCTTCTCGTGCGATCCGAACACGCTGCATCGCCGCTTTGCGGATCACGCGCCTAAACTCGCGGCGGAAGCGGCGCGGACCGCACTGGCGCGGGCTGAGCTCAATCCGGCAGAGGTCGATGCCGTCATCATCAGCACGTGCACCGGGTATCTGTGTCCGGGGCTGACGAGTTATGTTAGCGAGTTGCTCGGATTACGTGCCGGAGCGTTTTTAGCGGATCTGGTGGGGCACGGGTGCGGGGCGGCCCTGCCGAATATGAATTTT
>JBBRMO010000353.1:0-2824 GCA_038230815.1 Chthoniobacterales bacterium | reverse complement strand
GCTGTCCAAATGTCGAACGGTCCTTTAGCCGCGACGGCCGTTCCTTCGCCGGGCCTGACGGACCGGAAAATCAATCCAAGGAGCGACTGAGATTTGCAAAGTGCCGCGCCCGGCGGAAATCGTGAGAATGCAATTTCACCTTAGGCTCCTTTTTTGCGGAACCTTCCTCGCCCCTGCTCTCTCGATTCCTGTTCTCCGCGCCGCCGATCCGGACTCAGCCGATCTCCGCTATTTCCGAGAATTGATCGAGACTCGTAATTACTCGTTAGGCCAACCTGTCTCCCCGCAAATCACTCCCGATGGAAAAACCGTGATCTTTCTGCGGGGAGGAGCGCGCGATCCCGTGCTTCGGCTCTACGAATTCACGATCGCCGGGAATAAACTCCGGGAAATTCTGACCCCGGAAAAGCTGCTCCAGGGCGCCGAGGAAAAATTGACCGCGGAAGAACGAAGCCGCCGCGAGCGCGAGCGCCAGAGCCTGCGCGGGTTCACCAGCTTCCAGTTATCGAAAGACGGCAGCAAATTGCTCGTCGCGCTTTCCAGCAAACTTTACGTCATCACCCGCGTCGATGGACAGGTCGCGGAGCTGCCCGGCAGCGGTTGGATTGCCCCCCGTTTTTCTCCGGACGGGCGCGCGGTTGCGGCCGTGAGCGGTGGCGAATTGCACGTCCTCGAACTGGAAAAGCCGGCGGATATTTCGTTGACCTCCGGCGCCAACGAAACGCTCCAGCATGGGACGGCGGAGTTTGTCGCCCAAGAAGAAATGGATCGCCACGACGGCTTCTGGTGGTCGCCCGATTCCCAATCGATCGCCTACCAGGAAACCGATAACACTGGAGTCGAAAGCCGTTTCATTGCGGATCCACTGCATCCCGAGACGACGCCCGCGAAGAATTTTTATCCGCGTGCCGGAACCCAGAACGCAAAAGTTCGACTCGGAATTGTCGCGCGGGCGGGTGGGCAGACGCGATGGGTTGAGTGGGACCGTGACAAATATCCGTACCTGGCGCGGGTCGTTTGGAAGGAGAGCGCAGCCCCGCTTTGCATCTTGGTCCAGAACCGTCTCCAACAGGAGGAGCTGCTCCTGGCCGTGGATCCAAAAACCGGCGCTGCGCGTGAGCTGCTGAGGGAGAATGATGCCGCGTGGCTAAATCTCGATCACAAACCGATGCCGGTGTGGCTGAAGGATGGCCGGCAATTTATTTGGTCAACCGAACGCGGGGGCAGCTGGCAGATTGAGTTGCATTCCGCCGACGGCGCCCGGACCCGCGCGGTCACGCCCGCAAACTTCCAGCTCGACGAGCTCATCGATGTGAATGAGTCCGATCACTCGATTGTAGTGGCGGGTGGCCCCGATTCGCGCGAACGCCATCTCTTTCGCTTTTCACTCGAGGCCAAAACTGAGCCTCAACAACTGACGCGCGAGCCGGGTCGCCATGACGCCGTCTTTGGCGATGCCAAAGAACAATTCCTGCATCGCTTCGACCTGCTCGACGGCCACTCAGGCTGGGAAGTGCTGCGTTCGTCGGATGGAGCCAAAGTGGCCACGCTGCCGTCGGTTGCCGAGCGTCCCTCCTCTCTGCCCCAAGTGGAGCTTCTGATAACCGAAGGCCAACGCCCGATGGACGCTGCGATCGTCAGGCCGCACGGTTTTCAAAAGACCAACCGTTATCCGGTTATCCTCGATGTCTACGCCGGCCCCGGACACAAGCAGGTCCTGGCGCAACCGGATCGTTACATGATCGATCAATGGATGGCTGATCGCGGTTACATCGTGGTCGCGATCGACGGACGCGGCACGCCCGGTCACGGGAGGGATTGGGAACGCGCGATTCGCGACAACTTCATCGAAGTCCCGCTCGCGGATCAGGTCGCCGGACTGCAGGCGCTCGCCCTCCACGAGCCGGCCATGGACCTGAAACGCGTCGGGGTGGTTGGTTGGTCGTTCGGCGGGTACTTTTCGGCCATGGCCGTGATGCAGAAACCGGACCTCTTTCGCTGCGCGGTCGCCGGCGCGCCGGTGGTGAGTTGGGAGAACTACGACACCCATTACACCGAGCGTTATCTGGGACTCCCGTCCGAAAATCCCGACGGATATCGCCTCAGCAACGTTCTGACTTATGCGGCAAAACTAGACCGGCCTCTCCTGCTCGTTCACGGTCTCACCGACGACAACGTCTATTTCCAACACTCCGTCCAGCTCTCCGAAGCGTTATTCGAGGCCGGCAGGACCTTCAATTTTCTTCCGCTTCTCGGGACTCACATGGTGAGTGAGCCGCTCCTGCGGCTTCGTCGCCAAACTCGCGTCATCGATTTCTTCGATGCAGAATTAAAACCATCGATGAGATAACCGCGACCGTGTTGCCCGGGTCCTGAGGAATTGCCTGCCTAAACGGGACTTCAGCTTGTGACGGGAGAACAGGACCGTTAAGGTCGGGCGATGTTCCCCGGCTCGAAATTTTCCACCCGGAATACAACCGGGAACTTCATCCTGTTTGTCATAACCCTCTGCCGTGGCCTACCGCTTTCGAGTTAGGCGAACCAATCTGTGAACTTTCTCAAAGAAGCCATCCGTTGGTTCGCCTCCAAACTTGGATACGACGTCCGAAGTGCGGCGTCGATCGGGGTATCTCCGTTCTCGGATATGCAGAAGTTTGTCTCCGCTCAAGCAGCGCCCCTCATCCTCGATGTCGGCGCAAATGAAGGTCAATCGATCGCGCGGTTCAAGAAGGCATTCCCTTCCAGTATTATCCACTCGTTCGAACCAGGCCGCTCGGCCTTTCAACGACTCACCGAAAGCTCTCAGGCATACGAGGGAGTGCAT
>JBBRMO010000352.1:0-2830 GCA_038230815.1 Chthoniobacterales bacterium | reverse complement strand
TGTGGATGGCGAGGTTTCGACTTCGTTCGCCGCTGCGATTCCGGCGCTCAACAGCGCTCTTGCAATCGGCGGATTTATCGAAGGAAAGCCCGATGGAGTGGAGGGATTCGTGGGAGAGATGGATGAGCTGGAGATCAGCAAGGCGGCGCGGACGCCTGGATTTATCAAGCTCGCCGCAATCGGCCAGAATGGGGACAAAGCCGGAAAGCTGCTCATGTTCGACCAACCGGAACAGACGTCTTCTGGACCGAATCTCGGATACTTTGGAATCATCATAAAGAACCTCACTCCGGACGGTTGGGCTGTCATTTGCATCCTCCTGGTGATGGCGGCAATCAGTTGGTTTGTGATGATAACGAAGGCTGCGTACCTGAGCCGTGTTGCGAAGGGAAATTCGCTGTTTTTAAAACAGTGGGAGCATGTGGCTTCGGACCTCACCGCGCTCGACAGCGAGGATCCCGAGTTGGCAAAGAGCATGGGAGGCCGCGTCGATCGCAAGGGGCAGCGGGCGCTGCGCGATGCGTCTGTGTACAGAATATATCACATCGGAGCCGAGGAGATCAGAAAGCGGCTCGCCTCTGGCAAAAATGCAGGCGCTGGAACGCGGATTCTATCCGCCAACGCGATCCCGGCAATCCGGGCGAGCCTTGATGGCGGCTTGGTGCGGGAAACGCAGCGGCTGAACAGCGCGATGGTGTTGCTCACCATTGCGATTTCGGGTGGGCCATTCCTCGGGCTGCTGGGAACGGTCGTCGGAGTCATGATTACCTTTGCTGCGATCGCCGCCGCGGGTGACGTGAATGTGAACTCAATCGCGCCCGGCATTGCCGCGGCGCTGCTTGCAACGGTGGCGGGCCTCGCCGTGGCGATTCCATCGCTCTTCGGATATAACTATCTTCTTGGACGCGTGAAGAACACGACGAGCGACATGCATGTTTTCATCGACGAGTTCATCACGAAAATCGCCGAATTTTACTGCGTGGATTAACCGCCTAACAGCCGAATAACGCCATGCAAGCTCCCGGAGAAGACAAACCGTACGACGACATCAACATCACGCCGATGTTGGATCTCGCTTACGTGCTGCTTGTGATTTTCATTCTGATGTGCACCGCGTCGGTGCAGGGATTGAAGGTCGTGCTGCCCAAAGGCAGCAAGGCTGCAAGTTTGGGAAAGCCCGGGACAAAGTCGATCACGGTAAATAGCGAGGGGAAGGTGTTTCTCGATACGATGCCGATCACGATTCCCGAACTCGAGCAGCGGCTCCAGGCGCTCAAATTGCAGCGCCCGGACCAGCCAATTATCCTACGCGGCGACAGCGTGGCGCAGTATCAGCCGATCATGGATGTCCTGGAGGCCTTGGGCCGGGCGGGGATCACTCAGGTGGGCCTTGTCACGAAACCGGCATCCTAAACGATTTGATTCAGTAGTTATTAAAAAGAGTTTCAAATATGAATTTTCAAGAACACGGTTCAGCGGTGCTCGATCCCGAAGTAGAACGAGCGCAATCCGCTCGGGTCCCGGCAAGGGCGGCGCAGCCGCTTCGACAGCCCGGCCCCGCTTCGTCATCCAAACCGGAAATAGAGGACGATTTCGATGACGAGCCCGGCTTTTTCCGCCGTAACATGACCTTGCTGATCGTCGGTGGAATCTTCCTTGCGGCAGGCGGTTACATCGTCCCCAAACTTGTCTCTGGAAAGGCCGCGCCGGCGCACAAGGAGGAGCATTTCGCGATGGTCGCCCTGCCGCCACCTCCACCACCGCCGCAGACACCACCTCCGCCACCCCCGCCGCAGCAGCAGAAGGAAGAGAAGATGGAGAAGCAAACTCCGCTCACGGAGGAGGATAAACATATTGACGACAAGCCTGCGGCGAAGGACGAGCCGCCACTCCCTGCCACTGGTCTTGTCGGCGCCGGGGGGGCCAACTTTGGGCTACGCTCAAAAGGGGGCGGCAATGGTCATGGCGGAACTGGCTCCGGTGGTGGCGGCGGAAGCAAGTACGGGTCTTATGCAATTGCAGTTCAGAAGAAGATTGCGGACCGGCTCCGTGAAAATCAGAAGACGAAGAGAGCCGCCGTTCACACCGAGGTCCGGATCTGGGCCGACGCGACCGGGCATGTTACGCAGGTAAAGACGACAGGCGACGGTGATAACATAAAGGACGCGTTGCAAAATTTGCAGTTGGACTCACCGCCGCCAGCAGGGATGAAAATGCCCATAGTCCTTAGAATAACGGAAACGCGTCCGAAGTCCGGCGCGATCATGTAGCACCACCGAGAGCGACGCCCCATGATTGACCGTAGTCAGCAACGTATTAATGGCCTTGGAAGCATGCGATCGGGCGCCGTCCGACCGGAAAGCATTCCTATGCCGAGAATACTCCGGACCGAGGATTGCTGGCCAGCGGCGTAGGCTGCTGGCGGCCCTAGACTATTTACCTTACACACCCACCCAAATGTTTCACGATCCATGCGCCCAAGGGCGGCGCTTTGCTTCAATCCTCGCCGTGTCGATCTCAGCGGTCTCGGCTAGTCCCTGTTTTGCTGCGCATCCAGCCCGGCTAGGGGAATTGCTCCCAGCGCCGTTGCCAGTTTCTGGCGCCGCGACAAGCTTGATCGCCGCGGCCGACTCGGATGCTTCCGCCCAGATCGCACCGCCTCCAGCTCCGGCAGGCGCGGTGCCGCGAGCAAAATCGACGAACGCGACGGTCAACTTGATCCACCGCCTGGTCGAAAAGAAAATACTTACTGAAGAAGAAGCATCGGACCTTATAGCGCAGTCGGAGCAGGACGCTGCCGAAGCTCGCGAACAGGTCGCTGCGGTCCAAC
>JBBRMO010000351.1:0-2839 GCA_038230815.1 Chthoniobacterales bacterium | reverse complement strand
TGGATCGATTCGAAATTTTCCGCTTCGACCCGATACCAGGTGATTTCGGGGACGGCATTGGAGCGGGCGGCAATGTTGCGGACGAGGTCTTCGACAAACACGGGATTATGGTAAGCACGTTCCGTGACAGCTTTTTCATCCGGCCGCTTGAGCAGGCTGTAAAGTTCACAGGAGGCGCTCTCCTCGACGACGCGGATGAGGTCCTCGATCCAGATGGGCTCGCTGAAGCGCACGGAATAGGTGACCTGCCCGCGCTGGTTGTGAGCGCCATGGATGCTGATCGCTTTGGAGCAGGGGCACAAAGTCGTGACCGGCACGATCACCGTAGCGATGAAATCGAATGCATCCTTTGAAAGGGCGGCCTCGAAGCGGACATCGTAGTCCATCATCCCACGGGCGCCTGTGACGGGCGCCTTCTTCTCGAGAAAAAAAGGGAAGGTGAACTCAGCGTGAGTGGTTTCGGAATGCAGCCTCTCGCGGAGATGGCGCAGAAGCTCCTGGATATTATCCACGTGAAGCACGGGGCCGAATTCATTCAGCGCTTCCACGAACCGGCTCATATGCGTTCCTTTGTGATCGTGCGGAAGATCGACCGTGAGCGAGACGCGAGCGATGGTGGGCTGGACCGTGTGCGCCTTATCGCGGATATGCATGGGATACCGAAGATTCTTGACCCCCACGCGGTCGATCGGGATTTTCCGAAAGTCGGGCTCGCTCTGCGTGTCTTTGAGATGGCGTAATGGCAAGGGGGTCATGAGCGGTATTCTGGCAGTCTAGCCGTTCCAAAGAAGTCTGCCAAAGAATCTGAACATTCCGGATTACGGGCACACTGAATGCTTGTAGAAACCATAATTCATTCGATTTCCATGCCTACATTCTCAGTCATGCCATCCGCTGACCCAGCTCAAACGGGAGCTGCGGAATCCCTTCGCCTGCATGATCCAAGCCCTGAATTACGAAAAATCCTACTCGTGGAGGACGATCCGGCGTTTCAGGAGATCATGAAAGATTTCCTTATGGAAAACGGTTACTCGGTTGTGGCGGTAAACAACGGGGTGGAAGGGGTGCATCAAGTGCTTGCGAGCGACTTCGAGGTGATTCTCTGCGATATGATGATGCCAACGCTGCCTGGAGACATGTTTTACCGCGCTGTCGAAAGGATGCGTCCGCATCTGTGTCACCGCTTCGTGTTCATGACTGGACATCGCGGAAATCAGAAAGTGAACGAATTCATTCAGGCCGTGCGTGGGACCATCCTCACGAAGCCATTCCATATCGACGATCTTTTGGAGATGATAGCGTTTGTTCAAGTCCGCATGGCGCTCGAGCCAGCCGCCTGATCGATTTCCATCCCCCTCAGCTTATGCGAGTTCTCATTTCCGACGATGACCGTCTGGTGTGCGAACTTCTGACAGAGTACGTCGTGGCATGCGATCATAGTGTCGTGGAAGCCGTCTCCGGCGGTGGCCTGGCGACGATCCAGAGTTACGCAAAGCATACACCCGACATCCTCCTGCTCGACGTACTCATGCCGCGGCTCAATGGGCTCACGGTGTGCCATTCGGTGCTCAGCCGCAATCCGCTGGCGAAAATCGTTTTAATGTCAGGGCAGTTGGATGTCACCGATTCCAACGTGCAGCAGGCCGGCGCGGTCGCGTACCTAAAAAAGCCGTTTAGTTTGGAAGAACTGCGAGAGGTGCTCCACTCAGTAGAGGCGGCCGAAAAGCCGAAGCGTTTGAGGACTGCGTCTGCAAGTGTTTAGAAATTTGCCCACGGACTCGTTGTGATGTTCGCGGAACCGACAGGCCCTGTGTAAGCGCCACTGGAAGGGGTGTAGTTTGTTCCGTTGCCGCCGGAGATGTTGCGAATGATATAATCGGCGGTCGCGGTGCTCCCAAAGATGCCGGGGCCCGAGGCGAAAACAGCCGCGCGCCATTTTACCGATGAGAACCGGCGAGTACGTCGGTGGATGCGAGATTGAGCGGAAATGGCTCCAGAGGCATCGGATCGCGATGGTCTAAAAACGTCTCGCAGATTCTGAAAAACTCGTCTGCCCCGGAAACCCGGCGCATCTGGTGGAGAAAGGAGCCGGTTGGTTCCGCGCCCAACGCGATGAAATTCATATATCTTTTCATCGCGTGAACGCGGGAAGCTTCCGGAAGATTGATGACTTCTGTCATCCCATAGAGCGCACGGATGTACGTCAGTACGTCGTGTCCGCAGGGCCGGAAAATCTCCGTGTCGAGCAGACGGCTCCTGATTTGCTGGAAGAGCCATGGATTGCGGATTGCGCCGCGACCGATCATCAGGCCGCGCGCGCCCGTCAGCGCAAGAACGCGGACCGCTTTTTCGGCAGAGTAGATGTTTCCATTCGCAAGGACGGGGCACGGCATGGCATCGACGGCTCTCGCAATGCAGTCGTAATGCACCTCGCTGCGGTAACCCTCGGCGACCGTGCGTCCATGAACCGTAAGCAAATCGATCGAGTGCCGGGCGAAAAGGGGAAGGATCTCCTCAAAGACGGCCGGGCTGTCGAAGCCGATGCGGGTCTTTACAGTGAAGCGGATGGCGATCGCCTCCCGAAGGGCGCCGAGGATGGCGTCGATCTGCCGCGGATCGCGCAATAAACCACCGCCGGCGCATGTGCGGTACACGACGGGGGCGGGACAGCCGAGGTTCAGATCGATCGCCGCGATGGGGTATTGCTGGAGGTCGCGGGCTGTGCGGACGAGAGACGGGATGTCGTTCCCGATCATCTGCGCAATGACGGGATGGCCTCTCGGGCTGTGCGTGATTGATCGGAGTATCGAGGGTTCGAGTGTTGATCCTGCCCGCACCC
>JBBRMO010000350.1:0-2842 GCA_038230815.1 Chthoniobacterales bacterium | reverse complement strand
TGATCGGCGGCTTCATCGTGCTCGGACAGCAACCCCAAAACGTCATTGTCCGCGCCCTCGGCCCCTCGCTTCCGTTTGCTGGGACCCTCGGCGACCCGACCCTCGAACTGCACGACGGCAACGGGACGCAGATTAGCTCGAACGACAATTGGCGCACTGATCAGCAGGCCGAGATCATTGCGACAACCATTCCCCCAGCGAATGACGCGGAGTCCGCCATTGTGGCGACGCTCCAGCCTGGCAACTTTACCGCCGTTGTCCGCGGAGCGAACGGAACCACGGGCGTCGCCCGGGTTGAGAGTTACCAGTTGCCCTAAACTCGGAAAGACGTGCTCCTGCACGAAAAACCGCGCTGCCAGCAGTTCTGCAGTCGTCGCGCTGGCTGCCAGGCCGAAAGCCCGCGAAGGCGAGTGAATGCCGCCCATTACGGTGCCAGCTCACAGGCGGCTACGAAAGAGCAGGTCCGTTGTAAAAAAAAAACGCCGGGAACACATACAGTGTTCCCGGCGTTTAGAATTATACGGCGTTGTTTAGAACGCGAAGTTGATACCGGAGCGGGCCATTCCGACATTGTTATCGGAGCCCGAGACTACGTTCCAGCTGATGTCGTTGGTCCAGCCGACGTGCGGGGTGAAGCGGACTTCAAACCCACCGCCCACCTGGCCCACCGCGCGGGTGCGGCTGTTGTCAAACTCTCTCCGAACGATGCCCAGCGGTTGCGTGGCATCGAGGAAGAAGTCGTGATCGCGGCCGCCACCGAAGACACCACCGCCGCCAAGCCACACATACGGGGCAAAGCGTGAGCAGCTGATCGGGAAACGAAGCGTGAAGGTACCGAGGAGGCCGCCTATGGCGTGCGCATCTCCACCGCCCCGGACACGGGTGAAGCCGTTGTCGAAGACTTCATTCGAATCCGCGCGAGCGACCCAGCCCTGGACACCGAAACCGAAGTAACGGTGCACAAAGTATTTGGCATCAAGTGCACCACCCCAGGCATGATCGACTCCGAAGTAACGATCATCGCGCCATTCGTTGCCGGTGAAGGCGTAAACGCCGCTCAGAGTGAGGTTAAATTCGTTATCCGCGTACCATTGCGGGCAGGGAGGCGGGGTGACGCTCTTCGATTCCTTCGAATAGGTCTCCGTCCCTGCAAAAGCGGCCGAGGCCAGCGCCACTACCGCGCATAAGCTAAGTGTAAGTTTTTTCATTCGTTTCTCCTTGTTTTGGTTAAGTGCTTTCCGTGCATACTTCCCGTGCAGTTAACACGCATCTTTAAAGAACGCATTGTAGGGGTCTTTTTGGATGTCCGCGATTTTGCCACAGGCAAATTATTTTGCAAGTCTCAATCGTGATTTTTTCCCGCCTGTCAAGGCTTTAGTTCAACCCCGGTATTCGCGTCGGTCACCACGAATTTTTCGTGGTGAAAACTCGGATCGCCCCGGAACAAAAGGCGTCCCGCATACCGCCGCTCGAGCTCGATCAAAAACTCCTCATCCTCCTCCTTCAATCTTTTTAACACGTCAGGATTCAAAATGATGCGCAGCTCATGCACCGTTTCCTGATACTTTCGCATGACCGTGTTGAGAGTGCGGTGCAACTCCACGCTGGTCGTCATCGAAGTCTTTACCACCCCGCGCCCCTGGCAATAAGGGCAATTTTCATAAATCGAATCGCTCAGGCTTTCCTGCGCCCGCTGCCGGGTCATTTCCAGCAATCCAAGGGCTGAAAGAGGGAGAACGTGGGTCTTGGCCTTGTCCCGCCGCAGGCGCTCTTTCATCAGACTGTAAACGGACTGCTGGTCCCGGCGGCTCTTCATATCGATGAAATCGCCAATAATCAGCCCGCCGATATTCCGCAGACGCAGCTGCCGCGCAATCTCGTCCGCCGCTTCCAGGTTCGTTTGCAGAATTGTCTTTTCCACATCGCGGCCGCCTTTGTTCCGGCCGGTGTTGACGTCGATCGCCACCAGCGCCTCCGTCTCGTCGATCACGATGTAGCCACCGCACTTCAGCCAGACCTGGCGATGAAAAGCGTCATCGATCTGCTTCTGAACCCCGAACGTCTCGAAGATCGGCGTCGCGCCGTCATAAAGCCGGATCCGGTTTCGCGCCCGCCGCGAGATCTGTCCCACCATCGCGTTCATTCGGTCGATCGCGACCTTGTCGTCGCAAACGACTTCGTCGATTTCGTCCGTCAGAAAATCGCGCACGGTTCGCTCGACAAGGTCCGGCTCTTCGAAAACGCGGCAGGGCGCCGGCTCATCCCGGATTAATTGCTCAACTCGCGCCCATTGCTCGACCAGAACGCTCAAGTCGCGCACGAAATAACGGGAGCGCTGTCCCTCCCCCACCGTCCGAATAATTACTCCCACGCCCTCTGGAATCTCGAGGCCACGCAGAATCTTGCGCAGACGGTCCCTTTCCTTCGGGTCTTCGATCTTGCGCGAAATACCGCTGCGATCGCTGTAGGGCATGAACACCAGGTAACGCCCGGCAAAGCTCAGGTTCGTGGTCACCCTCGGTCCCTTCGTCCCGATCGGTCCCTTGGTCACCTGCACAATCACGTCGGAGCCGACCGGGTAGATGCTGGGAATATCCTTGGCCGTGATTCGCTTTTTTGGCCGCCGATCCTTGGGTCGATCGATTTCCTCAATTCCGCTGTCGAGCGCGGCGGGAATCGCATCCCAGAAATGGAGGAAGGCGTTTTTCTCAAAGCCGATGTCCACGAACATCGCCTTCAGCCCCATCTCTATGTTCTTAACTTTTCCCTTATAGACACTGCCGACGATGTTCCGGGAGGTGTTCCGTTCGACGTTATATTCTTCCAGGCGTCCGTTCTCGAG
>JBBRMO010000349.1:0-2849 GCA_038230815.1 Chthoniobacterales bacterium | reverse complement strand
GCGCGTTCCTTCTTCTTCGTGGCGGCGCTGGTTCTCGCGATTCAATCCGTTCCCGCCGAAACCCCTGCCGATGCGGTGCGGGCGATGGTCGACGCGGAAAGGGAATTCTACCAGACAGGTCAGGAACAGGGGTCGCGCGCGGCGTTCCTCGGCTTCCTGGCGGAGGATGGGATCGTCTTCAGGCCGGGGCCGGTTAAGGGCAGGGACGTCTGGAGCAACCGACCGGAATCCGGTCTGGATCTGGTTTGGGAACCGACTTTTGCGTCCATCGCTCGCAGGTGGTGATTTCGGATACGACACCGGCCCCTCCAAATGGAGAGCCAGCAAGAAAGAGAAAAAATTCAGCGGATACGGCCATTTCGTTTCGATCTGGAAAAAGCAAAAAGACGGGGTCTGGAAGGTGACGCTCGATTGCGGGATCGAGAATCCGGAGCCGCCGGAGAAGACAGAAGCGCTCCGCACCGTTATCGCGGAAGGAGCGGCCAAATCGGCAACTCCAGATGAGGGGGGTAGGTTGAGAGCCGCCACGCAACAGAAGTTCGCGGAAGCGGCGAAGATCGATTCCGCGGCAGCGACGCTCGAAATCGCGGGCCCGGAAATCCGCATCTACCGGGATGGTCACTTTCCTGCCGTGGGCAAGGAGGCGGCGCGCAGTTTGCTCGAGGACAGCCGAGGCCGGACATCTTTCGAAGTGATCGGTGGCGGAACGAGCAACTCCGCCGACCTCGCGTACACCTACGGAAAATATTCCAGCGTTCGAGACAAAGGCACCGAGGCAGGCCACTACCTTCAGATCTGGCAGACAGATGCGACTGGAGCCTGGAAAGTGGTTCTCGATTGGCAGGCAGCGCTGCCGCCACAAAAGTAGCTCTTCAATGTGGGAGGGGCCTTTGTGGCCTGACTCTCGCAACTGGTAGGGCGAGACTCCATCAAGCCAATGATGCAGCTGGTTCCGGCTCGACACAGTCTCGCCCTACCAACGCCGTCGGGCACAGAGGCGCCCCCCACATTGGGGAAAATTGAATCAGAACGGGGTCCGGCGCGCATCCCATAGGGGACATCGAGAGTCTTCATCCTTGTCGATGCGCAGCTCGAAGACCGAGGCCAGCTCCGCGTCGATCCGATGGTGGCATTGCGCGCGGAGTGATTCCGGGGACCGCAGACTGACAGCCTGCCCGTCTCGGCAGCGCCCCGAGACTCATCATTCGATTTGATGACGCGTAAATGTGATGACCGCCGCCGAATGTTGCCGGCAACTGCAGGCTGGCGGCCTGCGCTCCCCAGAGCTCCCACGAGCGTCCTCAACTAACATCTTACTTTTTCTCGAGCGGCCGCACAATCAATTCTCCCTGCCAGTCGGGATGCGCAATCCCCGCGCGAAAGGCCTCGAGCGATTCCACCGACGAATTCACCCGGAGGTTGCTAAAGGTCTGGTCCGCATTCTGCCAGCGTTCGTGCCAATAGACCGCGGCTTTGATTCGCGGATACCGGGTGCGAAACATCTCCAGGGCCTGGGTAATCCACTGGGGTTTAAGCATCCCATGAGTATCGGCCGAGAACGGAAAATCTCCGGTGGCCCACTCCGCAATCATGATCGGCTTCTGCGGATCCAGTCCGCACAACTCCGTGTAGGGCCAGTCGACGAGCGAGGGAATATCGGGATTTGGTTCGTCCTTGAATTGCTGGCCGTAAACGCTCATCCCCAGCCAGTCAACGTAATCGGACCCGGGATAATAAGCCGGCGCGAAGTTCCAGGTATCGAGCGGATAAGAATAGTTGTTCGTGTGAAACATCCATTTCACGTTCGAAGCCCCGCGCGCCCGAACGCGATCGACCACATGGCGATACGCATTCTTGAAATGCTCGGGACCTTCCCACTCATCCGGCGTGTCGTCGACCCATTCGTCCGCGCCGTAAAACCACCCCGACCACGGGAACCAGTCGCCGTTCATTTCCACGCCGAAAACTACAATCATCGGCTTGCCAAATTCGCGCGCCGAATCGCCCCACCGGTCGATGTAAGCGTCCCACTTTCCGGCGATGATCTCGTTTAGACTGAATTTGTCCGGCCCGCGATTTTGGGTGTAGGGCCGATCCCAGGGCGACCAGAAGACGAGCGGCAGGGAGCCGTGCCGCCAGATCACATTCAAATTTCGAATCGGAAAACTTTGTTCACCCCAGTAGCTGGACGAGGCGATGATGGCCTGGTGCTTCCCCACCATCTTTTCGAACTCCTCGATCGTCTCGATGGTCACCTCGTCCTCGGCGTCGCCGAAATCCATGAACGCGCCGGTGTAGGCGCCATGCTCCGGAAGAAGAACTTCGACGGGTGCGTTGGGATCAATCCGCTTATTCGGCGCGGATTTTCGGCACGCGGAGAGCACTACGCACGCAGCCGCCAGGATAACGAGAACCAAATGATTGAAATGACTGTATCGCGCGTTGGAAGCTTCGGATTTCGTCATTCCATCGTTATTCGTTATTCGTCATCCGTTATTTTCCTCAGACCCTTACGGGCACACTCGCCGTCCGCTCCAGTTTCCCCCAACCCACCAACGCGCCCTTAATCGCGCGCAGGATCGCTTTCCAAACCACGTAGCTCAACATCGGCCGATAAATCAATCGCATGGGCAGAATCCGCCAGGCGAGGAAGATGGATTCCCGTTCGATGACGCAGGCCAGCGTCGCGAGGATTAAGTCCATTCCCAGAAATACGATAACGAACGGCAGGACTGCCCTCCAGGCGCCAAACGGGAGCGACGCGAGGAGAAACAGATCCACCATCGGCGTGATCGCGACCAGGATGATCTGGAAAAACCAGACGCTGGGCAAACTGAACCAGCCCAGGG
>JBBRMO010000348.1:0-2857 GCA_038230815.1 Chthoniobacterales bacterium | reverse complement strand
TCAGCGGCCCTTCCGTCGCTTCGACTTGACGACGTTCGCGTCGATCAACGGGATGGAAAAGTTCGCGGAACGGCGCGCGTCAATTTTGGTTACGCGGCTCCTCGCTCTTCGCACGTTCGAGTGGATGCAATGGACGCGTCGGGGAATGTCATCGCCACTGGCTGCGACAATCTCAGCCTGCAATCGCTGACTGGACACCCGCGTCTGCCCGGCTACCGGACGCGCGGAGATTCGTTCTCGGTGAAAATGCCTGCCGACCTCAGCGGGGCGACGTCCTTCCGCGTTACCGCCGAAAGTGGACACGGCGACGGCTGTATTCCCGAAGAAAACCGCATCTGGAATTGGTTCAAATCAGCGCGCTGAAAAAAATCTGAGGGATTTTAAATCGCACATCGTTTCACCTTGGGAACGAGAGAGCGTCAGGAGGCGCGAATCTCGCAAATAAACCCACCTCACAAACATCACACTTACATGAAAGCACTCATCGCACTTCTCACCATCAGCGTTCTCGGATTTGCCGGCGTCTCGCGCGCCGCGGACGAAACCGCCGTCAAACCCTACGTTCTCGATACCTGCGTCTCTACCGGCGACAAGCTCGGCACAATGGGCAAGGTCCCGACCGAAACCTACGAGGGCCAGGAAATGAAATTCTGCTGCAACGACTGCAAGAAGGCGTTCGATAAGGACCCCGCAGCCGGCATCAAGAAATACAACGCGGCCGTCATGTCGAAGTCCTCGGGTGGTGCCTCGTCCATGCCAGGCATGAAAATGGACAAATAAAGTCCAAACGCGCCGACCAACTGAACATTAGCAGCGAGGCGGGTTCCATTCCCGCCTCGCGACTGAAAACTTCCATGCCCGCTGAACTTCAGGCCCCCGGTTATCTTCACGTTCTGATCAACCATCTTCCGATTATCGGCACGGCCGTCGGACTCCTCGGACTGATTGTGGGTCTTCTCCTTCGAAGCCGCATCGCTCTCTTACCGGCTCTCGCCATTCTTATTTTTTCCGGCCTCTCCGCTTGGCCTGTTTACGTAACAGGCAGCCACGCCTACCGCCCCATCATGAAAATCGCGGACGAAACGGGCCGCGACTGGCTGAATGCTCACATGGAGCGGGCCGACCGCGTAACCTGGATTTTCTACGTGATGGCGGGCGTTGCGACCATCGCCGCCGTGGTGCCGATCAAATGGCCAAAATCCGCTCTTCCTCTTGGCTTGCTTACCGCATTGGCGGCAGTCGCCGCGTTTGGCGCTTCCGGCTACATCGCGCAAGCGGGCGGCCCAATCCGCCATGTCGAGTTTCGAGTCCCGGGAGTAAATCCACCAGCGGATGACGCTGCGGCCATGCCTGGGATGCCTGAGCACCATCACTGAAAACAAAGATCTGATGATCCACCGCTATCGGCTTCTTCTCCTGGCCCCGACGCTCTTCCTCGGAGCCTGCGCGACCACCCCACTCACACCTTTTCCATCCAACCATCCAGCCAGCCCCGAGGCGCAGGAGGCACCGCGGCGACCCTTCCAAAACCCTCTGGCTTCCGACGAAGCCACGAAAAAAAGCGATGAATTGCTGATGGCTGCGGACAATGGAACTCTCACTCCGAAGCCGCCTCAGCCGATGGACATGTCGTCCATGCCGGGAATGGATATGTCCGGCATGAAGATGAACAACTCATCCGCCCCGACGCCGCCCAAAGATTCCAATGCCATGCCTGGCATGAAAATGGGCGGCCCGCCCGCGCCTTCATCGGCCCCGACCAATAACGCCGACGCCATGCCCGGTATGAAAATGATTCCCACGCCTTCGCCGACCCCGGCCAAAGACTCGATCGCCATGCCTGGCATGAAAATGTGACGATCGAATGAAAATCAATCATCTCCTCGTTCTCGCCCTGGCCGCCACCACGGTCCCCACGACGCATGCTGCCCCGGCTGCTCCCTTTCAGAAGGTGCAAAAAAAAATTGGTGACCGCACGGGAGAAAGCGTTCAGTGGGAAAACGAAATGGTCGCCCGGGACCAAACCGCCTCGATTGTGACGAAGCTTCTGCGCAGGCCGCTCACGGTGTCGAGTGCGGTGCAGATAGCCTTGCTCAATAACCGAAGCCTTCAAGCAACTTTTGGCGATATCGGGATTGCCCAAGCCGACGTGATCGAGGCCGTCACCGTGCCGAATCCATCGGTTGATTTTGATGTGCAGTTCCCCGTCGTGGCTTCGCAGTTGAACCGCTACGGCTGGATGGTCGCCCAGGATTTCGTCCAAATTCTGATGATCCCGCTCAAGAAGAAGATCGCGACTGAGCAACTGGAGGCCGCGGAACTCCGCGTCGCCGCGGAAGCTCTGGAACTCGTCGCGAACGTCAAGATCGCGTATTTCACCTATCAGGGCGAACAGCAGCTCCTCTCTCGATTGAAGGTCGTGCAGGAAACAAATTCCGCGGCCCTTGACCTCTCGCAAAAGCAGTTTCAGGCCGGCAACATCACCGACTTTGCCCTGCTCCAGTCGCAGAGTGCCTACAGCCAGGGACGTCTCGACATTGCGATGGCGGAGACGAATTTGCGAAGCCAGCGCGAGCAACTCAATCGCCTCCTTGGCCTATGGGGCGCGGCTACCGATTGGGATATTGGAGGCGACGTGCCGACGATTTCCGATGCGGCTTCCACGCCGAAGCGTTTGGAATCTCTCGCCGTCGCGCAGCGCCTCGACCTGCGCGCCGCGCATCGCAATCTCACGAGCCTCGTCGCGGCGCTCGGCATGACGAAGACGTATCGCTGGGTTCCGGTCGTCGAGTTGGGTTTCACTGGGGAGCGCGACATCGACGGCGCGTTGAATGCCGGCCCGTCGTTCCGCGTCGAG
>JBBRMO010000347.1:0-2864 GCA_038230815.1 Chthoniobacterales bacterium | reverse complement strand
GGCATGTCGCATCTCGACGCCGTGAAACTCTTCAATGACGATCCCGACACCGACTCGATGATCTTGATTGGCGAGATTGGGGGATCGGCTGAGGAAGAGGCGGCTGATTGGATCCGGACGAATTGCAAAAAATCCGTGGCCGCTTTTATCGCGGGTGCCACCGCGCCGCCGGGCCGGCGGATGGGCCACGCCGGAGCAATCGTTTCCGGCGGGAAAGGGACTGCGGCCGGAAAAATCGAAGCCCTCAAGGCCGCCGGGATTGCAGTAGCCGAAACTCCTGCGACGATGGCAGACACGCTAATTGCGCGAATGAAAGGAACGGCATGACAGTTTCACGCGGACTTGAAGGCATCGTCGCGAACTCAACCCGCTTGAGCGATGTGCGCGGCGAAGAGGGCCAGCTCATTTACTGCGGCTACGACATCAACGAGCTGGTCGGCAAGGTTACCTACAAGGAGGTCATTTATCTGCTTTGGCACCGAAAACTGCCCAATCGCCAGGAGCTTGACGCGTTTGTGCGCGAGATCCGAAGGCAGCGCGAGCTGCCGGGGCCGGTCATTGATTTTCTCAAGTCCGCCCCTCGGAACGCCGGGCCGATGGATGTGATGCGAACCGCCATTTCCATGCTCGGTCTCTACGATTCGGACATCGGGAAAGAAGCGACGCCGGAGATTAATCGGCGCCGGGCGACTTCAATCACCGCGAAGATCGGCGTGGTCGCGGCCTATTTTCATCGGGCTCGCAACGGAAAATCTCTCCCGCCCGTCCGGGACGACCTGACGGAATCCGAACATTTCCTCTATCTGATGTCCGGCGAGCCGCAGTCAAAGGAAGCGAGCGATACGCTCGACGTTGCGTTCATCCTCCATGCCGACCACGGAATGAACGCTTCCACCTTTAGCGCTCGTGTCACCATTTCCACCCTCTCGGATTTTTATTCGGCGATTACGGCCGCGATTGGGACCCTTAAAGGCCCGCTTCATGGCGGCGCGAACGAGGGCGTCATCCACATGCTCGAGGAAATTGGGAGTGAGGGCGAAGTGGACGCCTACGTCGAGAAACAGCTCGCGGAGAAGAAGAAAATCATGGGAATCGGCCATCGCGTTTACAAGACCCTCGATCCGCGCGCGCCTCATCTCCGGACCATGGCGGTGAAGCTGAGCGAGAAGCTCGGCGAACCGAAATGGATCAAGATGTCGGAACGGATTGCGCAGTTGATGAAGGAAAAAAAGAACCTGAACGCGAACGTCGATTTTTATTCCGCGACGGTTTACTACTCGTTAGGCATTCCCACGGATTTGTTCACCCCGATTTTCGCCATCGCCCGTTGTTCCGGCTGGTGTGCCCAGGTCCTCGAACAACTCGAAGACAATCGCCTCTATCGCCCTCTGAGTGAATACGTCGGCGAACCGGTCGGCCAAAAGGTGGTCCCGATCGACCAGCGGCCCTGACCGAAAAGGATCCTAACGACGCGCTAGACATTTAAAGCGCGGGCGCTAATCTCGGCGCGAATGAGAGCCTTGGCGCTGGTTTTCCTCGTCGCGTTTCTGGCCAGCGGTTTAGCTTTGGCGGAGACAACCGAGATCGACGTCATCGCGGATCCGGCTGTCTACGGGGATTACCCAAAGAACTACCAGGAGATCATCACCAACTGGCTCGCGACAGTCCTGGTCGATGCGCCGAGCGCGCAGATCGAGTGGGTCAGCCCGCCAAAGCCCTCGGCCCTGCCCGATAAGAAAAGCGGGAAGCAGCTTTTTGGTTACCTGATCGAGTTCAAGGTGAATTCTCGCAATCGCTTTGGCGCCTTTACGGGGATGCAGAAGCACGGGGCGCTGATCCGCGACGGAAACGTAATCAAAGGAACGGGCTTTGGTTTCTAAATGACGCTCGCTCGAAACAGACGCGTCCGGGCAGAAGGAAGGTTGGCCCTCCTTATCATCGTGGCGGCGCTGGTTCTGGGTGCGTTGTGGTTTCTCTTCTCCTCACGAAACGACGGTCAGAAGAATGCGCGAGCTTTCGCGGACGAAGTCGTTCAGCACATCGCCGTGAATTACGATGAGAAATATTTGCACGTGCACCTGAGTCCGGAAGGGCAGACCAAATATCTGCAATCCTGGCGTGACCGAATGCTGCAAAACTTGCGAAGCTTCGGGCCCGTGAAGCAGCCGATCCCGGTGACGGGCGACGTCCGCTTCACCTCGTACTTCTTTGACCCGGTCGGCACGTTTCGCGCCGAGCTGGTCTATCCGACGATGACGGCCTATCTGGAACTGGTCATTACCCGGGGGATGACCGTCTGGCAGGTGGATGAAATGAATCTCATCTGGAATCCTCCGCCGACGCCGACTCCTTCGCCAACGCCCATGATGGCTCCCAGCCCGACTCCGTCACCAACCCCGGAGCCGAAGCAGCGGCGGAAGCGGAAGGGATGACGGCGCTGTAGACGCCCTGCTCAGTCGGGGGCGTGAGGGCAAGAGACGGGAACGGAGCTCCCGCGGCCGCGGGACCGTTCCTCCAGCAAGTTAGCGCAAAAGCCGGTCTAGCGAATCCACGCAGAGCTGCGACCAGGTCTCGAGATTGTCGCGAAGAGCGATTAACTCGTCTCGTTTTCGGAAGCCGAGATTCGTGATCATGGCTTCGCGTTTCTGCACCTTCGGCTCAGCCAGGCGGAAGACGTGGACGATGCCGAGATGAACCTGGCCCACTTCCGTGGTGTCGTCGTTCAACAGCGCCACGATCCGATCTTCAAAAGAAGTTTCGATCCGGATCTCTTCGTTGACTTCCCGCTCCACGCCCGCACGATAGGCGTCTTCGTCCCAGGCAAAGAGAGATTCGTCCGTGTCATTCATGTGGCCGCCGATGCC
>JBBRMO010000346.1:0-2867 GCA_038230815.1 Chthoniobacterales bacterium | reverse complement strand
GCCTGAGCTTCGGCGATCTCTATGTTGCGCATTCACTCTCGCTCGCGACCAAAAAGAAATTCAGCGCGATCGTCGCTCTAAAGAAATCCGGCCAAAACTGGGCCCAGATCGCCCAGTCGCACAAAGTCTCGCTGAAAGGTTCGAGCGAATTGATCAAGGAGATGCAGAAGCAGTAGCGAACCAGCCCTTCCGGCCCGCCCGAAAGGTCAGGCCGAGCCGGGCAGACGGCGGGGAACCCCGCAGGCGCTCCGCCGCTTCCGCGAGACAACCGGCTCGCCCTCTTAGATCGCGCGCTGCGCTCCGCCATAGCGCAATTTGCATGGTGAGGTCTCTCTCCGTCTGGCGCACGTCAGGAGAACAGCGATCGTTATCCGCGCTCCGATTCTCCCCCTTGCCAAGATCGATTCTTCACCTACAATACCGGCTCGTTTATGGCAGAAAGCAGTGACACGATGGACATGAAGGAGTTTCAGCTCCATGAGAAGGATACCGGCAGCGCGGATGTGCAAGTCGCCCTCCTTACCCGCCGGATTGGGCAGCTGACCGAACACCTCAAGAGCCATGCCAAAGACCATTCGTCGCGCCGCGGCCTCCTCAAGATGGTGGCGATGCGCCGGAGCTTGCTCGATTATTTGAGCAAGTCGGAGTCCGACAGGTATAAAAACCTGCTCGTGAAACTCAACCTGCGGAAGTAACCGCTGGTCCGTCTTCTGGTTAGCTTGTTCTTCGATCGCGCTTCCGGCCTGACGAGTTCGTTTAATAGAAAGTAAACCCGGCACTCAGGCCGACGTTCCACTTTGATTAGAGGTTTTAGTCCCGACGTATTTCGGGCTTAAAACCTACAATCAGGGTGACCGGCCTGGGATTCGCCAAGCCCAGGAGAACGCAGTCATGCAACACAAGGTCACGGCCCAAATCGGGTCCACACAAATTTCCATCGAAACCGGCAAAATCGCCAAACTCGCCGACGGCGCTGTCGTCGTCTCTACCGGCGACACCATGGTGCTCGTCAGCGCGGTTTCCGCCACCCAAATCAAGGAAGGCCAGGATTGGTTCCCGCTTACCGTCGATTACCGCGAAAAAGCGGCCGCTGTCGGAAAATTTCCGGGCGGCTATTTCAAACGCGAAGGACGCCCTTCCGAAAAGGAGACGCTGACCTCGCGCATGACCGACCGCCCCCTCCGCCCGCTCTTTCCGGCCGGTTATCTTTACGACACCCAGATCATTTCGCTCCTTCTCAGCGCTGACGGCCAGAACGATCCCGACATTCTCGCGATCAACGGCGCTTCGGCGGCGCTGACGGTCTCCGATATTCCGTTCGCCGGGCCCATTGGCGCGGTGCGCGTGGGACGGGTGAATGGCGAATTCATCGCTAATCCGACTCATGAAGAGCGGAACGATAGCGATCTTGATCTCGTTTACGTCGGGACGGAAAACGACGTCATCATGATCGAAGGCGCGGCGCATGAGATTCCGGAAGAGGCATTCGTCAAGGCGCTCGAGTTCGCCCACGGGCACGCGCGGGAGATGATTCGGATCCAGAAAGAACTTGCCGCCCAGGTGGGCAAGCCGAAACGCGAAATGCCATTGATGACCGTGAACCAGGACATCCTCGAGGTGGCTTACCAGGTTGCGGGCGAGCGGATCGAAGGCGCCCTCTACAACCCGACCAAGGTCGCGCGCAGCAAAGCGGTCAATGCCTTGAAGGAAGAAGTGAAGGCCGCCGTGCTGGGGAAATTCCCCGAGGCCGACAAATTCGCGATCTCCCAGGCGTTCGACTACGTGCAGAAGAAAGCGTTCCGAATCAGCGTGCTCGACAAACAGAAACGCATGGATGGACGCGGCTATCAGGATTTGCGTCCGATCACCTGCGAAGTGGGCGTGCTCCCGCGCGCGCACGGCTCCGCCATTTTTCAACGCGGCGAAACCCAGGCCCTCGCGCTCGTTACCCTCGCGCCGATCGAAGAGGCGCAGAATATTGATGCCTACGGGGGCGGCGAAACTTCCAAGAGCTTTCTCCTCCATTACAGCTTCCCGCCGTTTAGTGTCGGTGAAACCGGACGGACGGGCGGGGCCAGCCGTCGCGAAATTGGCCACGGCGCGCTCGCGGAGCGCTCCCTCGAGCCAGTAGTTCCTGGCACCGAGGATTTCCGATACGCAGTTCGCATCACGAGCGAGATCATGGAATCGAATGGCTCCAGTTCGATGGCCAGCGTTTGCGGCGGAATGCTCGCGCTGATGGATGCCGGCGTCCCGATCAAGACTCCAGTCGCCGGAATTAGCGTAGGCCTCGTTACCGAGAAGGGCGAGGACGGTCAGATGAAACGGTACGAGCTCCTGACCGATATCATCGGTTCCGAAGACCACTTCGGGGACATGGATTACAAAGTCTGCGGAACCGAAGCGGGCATCACCGGGTTCCAGCTCGATCTCAAGCTCCCTGGCGTCAGCCACAAAATCATGGCCGAAGCGACCATGCGCACGAAAGAGGCCCGCACGAAAATTCTCGGAATTATGGCACAGGCGATCGACAAACCGCGCGCCGACCTGAGCAAGTACGCACCCCGGATCGAGACGATCAAAATCAATCCGGAGAAGATCGGCGCCCTCATCGGGCCCGGCGGCAAGACCATCAAGGGGATCGTCGCTGAAACCGGCGCGGAGATTAATATCGAAGACGACGGCTCCGTTCACATTTACGCGACCAGTCCGGAGAGCATGGCTCGCGCGAAGGAAATCATCGGCGGGATGTCGCGCGAGATCGAAGTCGGGCAGACCTATCACGGTCGCGTCGTTTCCATCAAGGATTTCGGCGCATTTGTGGAAGTGTTCCCGGGCAAGGATGGCCTCGTCCACATTTCCGAACT
>JBBRMO010000345.1:0-2868 GCA_038230815.1 Chthoniobacterales bacterium | reverse complement strand
GGATGGGCCGCGTTTTCGTGCTGCCAGTAAATGTTCACGATCCACCAGCGCGTGCCGTCGTGAAATAACTGAAAGCTATTGATCCCACGCATAAACGGTTCGGGATCGTCCGGCCGATGGCGCGACTCGTAGGTGCTCCAGACCTGGGCCATCTGCCCGAAATGTTCCGTCCGCCGCGCCACTTCTGTTTCGTAAAATCCGTGGTTTCGAAAAAGCGGCTCGACCCGCACGATATAGGATTCCACGTCGAGAAACTGTGGGGCCAGGTCGCTTTCGTTTTCTCCGGCCTTGGTCGCCGTCGGAATCAGGCGCGCGCCAGGAAGAAACAAGGCCCGCTGCCGATCCCAATCGCGTTTTCGGTCGGCCGGACCGGAGATCGTGCTGTAAGACGCTTTAATAATGGCATCGATTGATCCAACGTCGGCAGAATTCATGTCGCCACCTTATGGCAATCCCCGCGCAATTTCATCCGGGGAGCGCAGGCAGGGGCTCTACTTGCGGTGCCGCGAGAAGGCGACGGTCGAGACCACCGCGATGCAATCGACGCCGAGGATGAGCGTGAATCGGCGCCAGATGAGGGAAAAGAAACGCGAACGAAATAACCAAACGCTGCGCCGGAATCAAACCTCTCCGAAGAGTTCTTTCTCGCGGGAATTGAATAACGGTTCGCTCGCGCTACCTGTTCAGCTGATATGAAGTTTCTTCTCACCAACGATGACGGCATCGATGCCGCTGGCCTGGAAGCGTTGCGAAGCGCGGCCCTCACGCTCGGCGACCCCATCGTCGTGGCCCCGGCCGGGCCGCAGTCCGGGGTTAGCCACGCCGTGACCTGGCACGATGGCGTGCGGATCGAGCCTCGCGGCGAAAAACGCTACGCTATCCACGGCACGCCCGCCGATTGCGTGCGACTCGGATTACTCAAGGTCGTTCCAGATGCAAAGTGGATCTTAAGCGGCATCAACCACGGCGCCAACCTGGGCGCGGACGTGCATTACTCCGGCACCGTTGCCGCCGTCCGCGAGGCCGTGTTGCATGGCTGGCCCGGAATCGCGGTCTCGCACTACCGGAAATCGAAAGTCGAGTTCGACTGGACGCGCGCCGCGAAATGGGTCACCCCCATCCTCGCCGACATCCTGGCGAAACGCATTGAGCCCGGCCTTTTTTACAACGTAAACCTGCCGAACCTTCCGGCCGGGGCCGAAGATCCGGAAATTGTCTGGTGCTCCCTCGATCCAAATCCCCTGCCCCTCAACTATCGCCACGAAGAGGAGAGCGATCTCTACTTCGCAGGCGACTATCAACTGCGTCATCGCACGCCCGGCGCGGACGTTGACATTTGTTTCGGCGGGCGCATTGCCGTGACGGCGGTCCGATTACTCTGATTCAAGAGGCGATGGAGGCCTTCGCCAGCGGCTCCAAACAAGACCGCGGCTGGCACGAAAAGTTCTGCAAAAGAGGAATGCGCGTTTTGATTGCCGATGACCAGAGAAGCGTGGGAACGACCCTGGCGGCGATGGCGACGGCGTGCGGACACGAAGTGATTGAAGTGGTTGGGTCCGGTCTCGAGGCCATCCAGTCCTACGACAAACACAAACCGGACGTGATCCTGATCGATTACTGGATGGCGAAGCTCAACGGCGCTACGGCCTGCCGTAATATTCTCGCGAAAGACCCCGCCGCCCGCATCATCCTGGTGTCTGCCTGGGTGCCCGACCACGATTTGGCCGCCGAATCTGGTGCGATCGCGCTTCTGGCCAAACCGGTCGACCTTCCGCGTTTGAAAGAAGCGCTGGCGGACGCGGCGCAAATGCTGCGGTTCTGAGTTGCCCCGCCTCCTTCTCCTCTGTCGCTTACGATTATCAAGTTGACCGGGAGCAAAAGGAACGAACGTTCGCTTTACGCAATGCACATCAGCGACATCATGCGGGGTGATTCGCCCACGTTTTCGTTCGAGTTCTTCCCGCCCAAGACGCCGGAGGCGGCGGAGAGCCTTTACCAGACGATTCGCGAGCTGGAAAATTACACGCCGCACTTCGTCAGCGTGACCTATGGCGCGGGTGGCTCAACCCGCGACCTGACGCACGATCTCGTCGAGCGCATTCAGAACACAACCAAGCTCGATCCGATTCCTCACCTGACGTGTGTCTGCCATGGCGAGGCGGAGATCGAATCGATTCTGCGCCGCTACGCGAAATCGTGCATCGGAAACATTCTAGCCCTCGGCGGCGATCCACCCCGCGGAGGCGCCTACGACAAGTCGAGCGATGCGTTCCAAAACGCGAGCGACCTGGTGAAATTCATCAAGCGTTTTAACGAAAGCGGAACGCACCCTGACCCGCGTGGCTTCGGGATCGGAGTGGCGGGTTTTCCGGAAGGCCATCCGGCCACGCCGAATCGCCTCGTGGAAATGGAGCACCTGAAAGCCAAGGTCGATGCCGGCGCGGACTACATTGTAACGCAGCTCTTCTTCGATAACCGCGACTTCTACGATTTTCGCGAGCGCTGCGAGCTGGCCGGTATTCGCATTCCGATCATTGCCGGGATCATGCCGATCACTTCGATGAGTGGCTGCAAGCGCATCGCGGAGCTAGCCGGCGGCGCCCGTTTTCCCGCGAAGCTTTTGCGGGCGCTCCAGCGGTGTGAGGACGATCCGAGAATGGTCACCCGCGTCGGCGTTCATTTCGCCCTTGAACAATGCCACGATCTCCTCGACAACCGCGTGGACGGGATCCATTTTTATACCCTCAATCGCTCCGACGCGACCCGGACCATCTTTGACAGCCTCGGTATCCCCCGCCGGCAATCCGCCGACCTCTGACCTCCGATCTCTGACCTCTGACCTCAATTCCTGAAATTCGCACCCGTTGC
>JBBRMO010000344.1:0-2872 GCA_038230815.1 Chthoniobacterales bacterium | reverse complement strand
GGCGTCCCAATATTCGGCCAGGGGCAGGGACGATCCCGCATGATCGAAATGTCCGTGAGTAAGCAAGATCGCTTCCGGTGGAACTCCCGCGCCGAACCGGGCTTCGGCTGCTTCCAGGATTTGCTTCGCGCGGCCCGGTAAGCCGGTATCGACCAGCACCCAGGCGCCGCCCGGGTGCCCGATGAAATAGGTATTCACAAAACTGATCGGCAACCAGCCGACATCGGGCGCTATCCGGGTAATGGTATTCATGCGGGCAGGTTGAAAGCGTTTCATCGTTATAATCGGTTTCCGAACTGTAGCCGCGTCCCTGTCTGCCACGCCGAAGCCCAGCGGAGGCGGGTGGGGCGCGCTCGAGCGACGCCGGCGGCTCTGGAAGCAACCTTCACGGAATCACGAGCGTCATTCCGGGTTTCAACTTCGCCGGATCGTCGATGACGTTCTTGTTGGCGTCGCGGATTTTTTTCCAGCGTCCGGACGACTTGTAAAATTTTCTCGAAATCGACGCGAGAGTATCGCCGTCGCGGACGACGTAGGCGCGCGGCGTCGAGCCCGATTTTTTATCAATTCCCGCGGTTTTGGTATCTGCCTGATTCTTATCGCTCGAACGATGCGCCCGCAGGTCCTCGACTTCCTTCCGCAGCGTGAGATTCTCATTTTTTAAGCGCGCCGCCTCGGCGCGACTTACCACCGAATCGCCCGATAAACTCGTTCCCAGTTCGAGCTCGTCCTTCTTCATGAAGCTCTTCACTTCATTGGCATGGGGGCCGGAGGGAGCGAGGGTCAGGTAGCGCTTGAAATGATGGAGGGCGTGGAGCGGATCGTGCATCTTGTCGTCGTAGAGCAGCGCCAGGCGGTAGTGGACGTCGGCCGCGCGGGGCGAATCATCGAGCGCGCTTTCGTAAAGGGTGATCGCCCGCAAAAAATTGCCGTCGGCCGTCTTGTTCTCGGCGTCCTTGATGATCTGCGCGCTCCGCGGCGTGATCATGCGGTCGCAGCTTCCGCAACTGAGGGCAAGGCCGAGAGCCAGGCCAGTAGCGATTTTCATTAGAAAAGTGTTATCTGCTGTATGAATCATCCGGGTCCCAGAACGCATCGTGTCTCCTTACGCGCGTTCTTCGCCAGGCCGCAATATTTTTTCCTCATTGCGCTGGCGGCCGCGACCGCGCAGGCAGCCGGGTTGCGTGTCGGAGGTAATTATCCGCTCACCTTCACCGACGTTGATCGACAGGACTTTTCCCTTGCGGACGGTCACGTCACGATCATTTCCGTGGTGAACCGTCGAGACGAGGCAAAAGCAGAGAGCGTCGGGGACCGTGTTTCCAAAATTTCCTTTGGCGACCCGAAAGTCCGGCTTATCACCCTCGTGAATTTTCAACAAAACATCCTCCTCCCTTTGCGCGGGATGGTTTCCGCCGTGATCCGGCACCGGCTCGACCTGGAAGCGAAGGACGTGCAGAAGTTGTACGGCGAACGTCACATTAATCGCAATGCGAGAGATGATATCTTTGTCGTCGCTGATTTTGACGGCAAGGCCGTCTCTCAACTCGGGATCTCACCGACCTCATCGGAATTCGCCGTTTTTGTCTTCGACGGCCGCGGGCGACTGGTCCGGCGTTGGAACGATGTGCCAAGCGGGGAAATGCTGGCTCAGGCCATCAAGGAATCGCGATAAGGAGATGGGCTTTCCGCCGCGAGGCGTGCGGGCTCCATCTAATACCTGGGCACGTCCGGATCGACTTCGATCGACCACGCTTCGATTCCGCCTTCGAGATTGAAGACGTTCTCGAATCCCGCTTCCTGGAGAATTCGAGCGGCGTGTTCGCTCCGGACGCCGCTATGACACTGGCATACCAGCAATCCTGAGCGCGGCAGTTCGTTCAGTTGCGACTCCAGTTCTCCCAGCGGAATCAGGCGGGCGCCATCGATTCGCGCGATTTCATATTCGTACGGTTCCCGCACGTCGACGAGCACGAGGGGTTCGCGCCCATCCATCTTTTGCTTCAATTCACGGGCGGAAAGGGAGGGCACCCCCGCCGGCGCCGCGAACCAGTCTGGCTCCGGTGGCCCGGCGCAAAACTGCTCGTAATCGATCGGCGCAAAAATGGAGGGAGCGTCGCCGCAGACCGGACAGGACGGGTCGCGGCGCAGATTGAACTCGCGAAACTTCATTTTCAGCGCATCGAAGTGGAGGAGACGTCCCGCCAGGGTTTCGCCGGCGCCGACAATCAGCTTCAGGGCTTCTGTCGCCTGGATAAGTCCGATGATGCCGGGCAACACCCCGAGGACGCCGGCCTCCGCGCAGCTCGGCGCCGCGCCGGGAGGGGGCGGTTCGGGAAACAGGCAGCGGTAGCAAGGCCCTCCGAGATGCGGGGCGAACACGCTCGCCTGTCCTTCGAAACGGAAAACCGAGCCATAAATGTTTGGCTTGTGCGCGAAAACACAAACGTCGTTCGAGAGGTAACGCGTTGGAAAATTATCCGACCCGTCGATCACCAGGTCGTAGGGCGCGATGATCTCCGCCGCGTTCGCGCTGGTCAGGCGCGCGTCGTGCAGAACGATCTCGACGTCGGGATTCAGTTCCTGCAAACGCGATCGTGCTTGTTCGAGTTTGGGTTTTCCCACGTCGCCCGTTCCGTAAAGAATCTGCCGGTGCAGGTTCGAGACCTCGACCCGATCGGCATCGACCAATCCCAGGGTACCAATTCCCGCCGCCGCGAGATAAAGAGCCGCCGGCGAGCCGAGCCCGCCCGCGCCGATGCCCAAAACCCGCGCGGCTTTGATCCGGCGTTGGCCCTCGGCTCCGACCTCCGGCAACATAAGCTGGCGTGAGTAGTGAGAAAGATCGGCCGCGGTCAGCGCCACCCCGGCC
>JBBRMO010000343.1:0-2876 GCA_038230815.1 Chthoniobacterales bacterium | reverse complement strand
TTCCAACGCTCGCAAAGAACAGGTTGGCTCAGGTGATCGATCGCAGCGAATCCGTACCTACAATTTTCCCCAGGGGCGCGTCACCGATCACCGCATCAACCTGACGCTCTACAAACTCGAATTGATTCTCGATGGCGATCTCGATGAGCTGACCGATGCGCTGGTCTCCGAGCATCAGGCCGAATTGCTTGCAGCGCTTTCGGAAGAATGAATACCGCGCTGTCGCAATGGCTTCGTCACGACCACATACCCAGGGCGGAACTTCTCCGCCTGGCCTCGTTCGCGACCGGCCGGTCGCGTGAATCTCTGCTCGCACATCCGGATTCGATCGTCGCTGCCGATGCGATCGGCCGGCTCGAACGGTTGATCGCGAGGCGGGCAGCGGGAGAGCCGATGGCTTATCTGCTCGGTCATCGCGAATTCCATGGACGCAATTTTGCGGTCGATCCGCGGGTGCTGATCCCGCGTCCCGAAACCGAGCTGCTGGTCGATCTGGCGATTGCGTGGCTCGCCAGGCGCGAGGGAGCGCGGGGCGGGATCGAACTCTTGCGCGTGCTCGACCTGGGAACGGGCAGCGGCATCATCGCAATCACGCTCGCTCTCGAGTGTCCAGCGATCGTGGCCACGGCGACCGACGTGTCGGCCGATGCGCTGGACATCGCGAGGCAGAACGCGCAGGCGCTGGCAGCCAGCGTGTCGTTTGCCCGAAGCGATTGGTTCAGCGTCGATACCGCGCCCGAACGCGGGCCGCACTTCGATCTGATCGTCTCCAATCCGCCGTATATCGCAGCAGGTGATCCGCATTTGTCCGAAGGCGATTTGCGTCATGAACCGCGCATGGCATTGACCGACGACGCCGATGGCCTGCAAGCGATCGGCTGCATCATCGCCGAGAGCGCGTCGCGATTGCGGTCCGGCGGTTGCCTGATGCTCGAACATGGCTACGACCAAGCGGTGGCGGTGCGTGGATTATTTCTTCGATCGGGATTCGCGCGGGTTGCGTCGTCGCGGGATCTCGCGGGAATTGAACGCGTGACCGAGGGAACACAACGCCGCATTGGCTGAGCGAATGCGAAATGAAACGATGACTACACTGGCTTATAATGACGCACTGCAATTTCGATCATTTTCGCTAAACAGCGATTCTCACATCGAAATGAAAGTGAGGATTTCATGACTCGTTCCCTGCTCATCGCCCTGTTCATGACCGCCGTGCTCGTGGCATGCGGAAAGAAGGAAGACACGTCGGCTTCGATGGAAAAAGCCAAGGTCGATGCGCAGTCGTCTGTGGACTCCGCCAAAAGCGCGGTGAGCAACGCCGCCGATGCGACCAAACAAGAAGCCCGGGAAGCGGCCGAGAAGGCCAAGGAAATCGCCGGCAAGGTAAAGGAAGAAGTGAAGGAAGCCGCAGACAAGGTTGCCGACAAGGCCAGGGAAATGTCCGACAAGGCGAAAGATAAGGTCAACAAGTAATTGATCGAGTTTCTTTAATTTGAAGCGGTGATCCGTTTCACTGAATTGCGAGAGGATTGAATATGAGCAGTGAAACCCAGACCGTCCAGGAATTCATCCATCAAACAGTGCATCAGAATCCTGTCGTCTTGTTCATGAAGGGAACCGCCCAATTCCCTCAGTGCGGCTTCTCGGGCCGCTCGATTCAATTGCTCAAGGCCAATGGCGTCCAGAATCTCGTCACCGTCAATGTTCTTGAAGACGATGACGTCCGGCAAGGCGTCAAGGAATATTCGAATTGGCCCACGGTTCCGCAGTTGTATATCAATGGCGAATTCGTCGGCGGCTCGGACATTCTCGGCGAAATGCATGAAAGCGGCGAATTAAAAAAACTGCTCGAGAAAGCGGTTTGAATATTTGGCCTCCGCTTCAAAGATCGCAATAAGAGCCGGCGGTTCGCCGGCTTTTTATATTGATTATTCGAATATCAAGTGTTGGGCTCGTGCTGGTATAACGCAGCCACGAAAGCAGAACCGGTTGCAGGCATTCAAATGAGACAAGTAGGGGCAAGACGCGAACCGCCGATCACGGGGAGAGCCAGTGGCCGGCAACTCATGGCGGGCGCTCGCTTCAATGAAGTCGTCTCCTGGCTCGCTCCAAGCACATTCGTTCCCAAAGGGGTTTATCGTTTCAGGTCGCATTCGGACGCGAACGACCATCAACAAACCTGCCTCGTGCGAGGCATGGCCCTGCTGGCGGCGGAGCGCCGGTAATGGAAGGGTTCAGCAGACCGGCGACGCTTGAAGACCTCAAGCTGTTGCTACGCTCGCTCAACGAACATGACGTCGAATACCTTCTCATCGGCGGATACGCGCTAGCCGCGCATGGCTACCAACGCGCGACCATCGACATCGACGTGATTGTGCCTGCCACATCGGAATCCGGTCGGCGGATCAAAGCCGCGTTGATGGTGCTGCCGGATGGTGTCGCAAAGGACATCCAGCCGGAATGGTTTGAGGAAGGCGAGAACATCCGGGTCGCCGATGCCTTTGTCGTTGACATCATGCTCAACGCCAACGGGCAGACCTTCGACACACTGCGCCAATATGCCCAGTCGATCGATCTCGACGGCATTCCCGTAAAGATCGTCAACCTCGAAGGCTTGCTTCTGACCAAGCAAACCATGCGTGACAAGGACATTGCGGATCGAATCATCATCGAACGTGCCCTTGAAGTACTCAGAGAGCGCCGCACGCGCGACGACGACGAGTAATCTTTTTTCTTCATCACACACAGCGAATCACGATGCGTCGAACCTTCAACTTCAGTGCCGGCCCGGCAGTTCTCCCAGAAGAAGTGCTTCAACACGCTGCAGCCGAGATGCTCGACTGGCATGGCTCGGGACAGTCCGTGATGGAAATGAG
>JBBRMO010000342.1:0-2894 GCA_038230815.1 Chthoniobacterales bacterium | reverse complement strand
CAAAGAGGGGGCGCGGAAGCCCCGCGCATCGCGATGCGGATCTTCGAGTCGGTAATCCCAGTTCAGGTGGGCGCCGTGCTCGGTATAAGAGCGCACCAGTTCGATTGATTCGGCCACGACGTCGACAGAAGCGGCACCTTGAATTGTGATGCCGTATTCTGTTTCGAGCCCGAACACGCGTTTCATTTCGACTCAACCTAAAGCACGATGATGGTCGTGTGAAACTCTCGCGATGAGGGTATCGAAGATTGCCGAAAAATCTCGAGCGGCCGGTTTGTAGCCGGGATCGATGATCCCGGGCTCTTGGAAAGGCAAAATCGCGCAAGACCGGGATCACCGATCCCGGCTACAGCAATACGGGATTGTTTCGACGCCTCACTCTGTCGCCACGATCAACCGCCACGCCATTTTGCCCTGGGCGAGGGAATGTTGATGCTGGCTCTGGGGCGGGAGCGGATCGCCGGCGGTGGAGACCACCTCGCTGCCACAACCCTGACATTTGTAGACGCCGGTATGTGGAGTGACCGTCCCCGGGGAGTGGGCCGGATCGAATTTCGAGTCGGAAAAGTTACTTAAATAATGCGAGTACTTGTATTGCGCCATCGAGTCCGGGGGTTCTGAGTATTCTCTAATCGAGCGTATCATTTCGTAAAGTCGGAGAATTCCGACACCCCAGTCGTGACGGCTGGTGCGGGGACAGTGGGAACTTTAGGGAAAAAACCAGAGAACTTCGCCTCCGCAATCTCGTAACTAAGAGAGATGAGCGTCTCTCCCTCCATCTGTCCGCCCATGATCGAGGATTTGGGCTGCGAGCGGGGGATGCTGGTGGTTTCCCCCTGTGGACGGATCCAATTGATCACTCCCCGAGCCGAACGCTGGCTCAAGAATTTTTTGTTTTCTCCCTTGGACCGCCTGCCGGAGGCGTTAGCAGGCTGGCTCGACGAAATTGTCTCCTCGAGCCGGCCTGCCCGGTTTATTTTGGATTGCGCCGGAATCCGGCTCTGTTTCCAGGTCGTGTGCCGCGAGCCGGAGGCAATTTGTGTGCTGCTCGAGCAAAACGCTCTGAGTGCGGGATCGAGTGGCGTGCCGGGCCGATTGACCGAACGGCAGTTCGAAGTGCTTTCCTGGGTGGCACGCGGCAAGACGAATGCGGAAATCGCCAGGATCCTGAGTCTGAAAACGGAAACGATCGGGAAACATCTCGAACGGATTTTCCCGAAGCTCGGTGTCGAGAACCGGACCGCCGCGGCGAGTTTCGTTCTCGGCCCGAACTCCGCGATTTAGCGCTTCTCATTCGGACTGGCGCAAAGCGGCCGCGCGGCCGGCGCGGGTCGCGGTGGAGAAGCAGCCCTGGAGCAGATATCCGCCGGTCGGCGCTTCCCAATCGATCATTTCACCCGCAACGAAAATGCCCGGCAGCTTGCGAAGCATGAGAGTTTCATCCAGTTCGCTCCAGGCGACGCCGCCGGCGGACGAAATCGCTTCGGCGATGGGGCGGGGACCGCGTAACGCGACCGCAAAATTCTTCACGCGAGCGATCGCCACCTCAGGATGGAGTAAATCATTCGGCGCCATGGTTTCGAGTAAGGCGATGGCGGCAGGGCTTAGTTTCCAGGCGCGAAACCATTCGGCGGTGGCCGCGGGCAGATTGACGATGCGCTCATGCATTGCCTCGGCGGTAAGTTGTGGTTTGAAATCGATTACCAGGCCCGGGTTGGTCATGAAGCGAAGGGTGCGACCGAGGCGATAGATGGCGCCCCCCTCCAGTCCATGGCGGGTGACGAGCAATTCGCCGGAAACGGATTCTTCGCCGGCGCGCACAGTAAGATTTTTCAGCGGTAATCCTTCAGCGCGACCGAGGAGCTCCGCGGGCCAGTCGACTTCCCAGCCGCAATTCGCGGGTTGCCAGGGCGTGATGTCGACTCCGTGCTCCGCCAGGATTTCGGGCCATGCGCCATTCGAGCCGGTCTCCGGCCATGAAGCGCCACCGAGCGCAAGCACGATAGAGTCCGCCGCGATCATGAGTTTGTCGGCCGCGGTTTGAAATTCAGCTCGCCAGCTGGCCTGGTCCCGGGCCAGGCCCACGAAGCGCGCACCGGTCTGGAATTGGACGCCGCTGGCGCGCAGATGTCCGACCCACCCGCGCAACAGGCCCGCCGCTTTTTGTCCGCGCGGAAAAATCCGACCGCTCGTCCCCATGTAGGTATCGACCCCCAGATCCAGCGCCCACGCGCGCAATTCCGCCGGGCCAAATTCCCGAAGCAAATCGCGCCAGCGTTCCGGCTCATCGACGTAGCGCCCCGGAAAATTTTCCACCGGCTCGCCGTGAGTGAGGTTCAGTCCGCCTCGACCTGCGACAAGAAATTTCCGTCCTACGGAAGGTTGCGCATCGCAGACTGTGACGCGAGCGCCGGCCGCATTTGCTACTTCAGCGGCCCGCAATCCGGCGGGGCCACCGCCGATGATTAGGACAGAGTGAGATTCGGCAGGCACGTCGCAGTGTAACGCGCCTCTCCTTAAACTGGTAGGGACGCCGGGCTGCGGCGTCCGCGCGTGTTCCCATTACGCCGGCCCCGCGACCCTGCCTCGAGCCTCTCCTCAGTGCAGCCAATGTTTAGCGCTAAAAAAGGCGCATTCATACTCAGTCTGGGGCAACGCGCCAGTCTTCATGCAATGCCAACGCGCAGCGCTGAAAGCGCGATTCATTTAGACCGACCGGGTGGTATTGACCGCGCGTGTTGAAGCGCGCTTTCAGCGCTCATCGGTTTCCGATCGGAGTCCTGGGGCGTTGCCCCAGGCTTGGATGACGGCGCGCTTTCAGCGCTTATCGGTTTCCGATCGGAGTCTTGGGGCGTTGCCCCAGGCTTGGATGACGGCGCGCTTTCAGCGCTTAT
>JBBRMO010000341.1:0-2895 GCA_038230815.1 Chthoniobacterales bacterium | reverse complement strand
TCGCGGTTGATCAGGAGCGCGGGGACATCCTTCATTTCCCCGGCTTCAAAAGCGTGCCCGAAAACCAGGGTGAAGACCGGAGGAAGAATGAGGAGCAGGATCAGAACGCGTTTGTCGCGGTAGATGTGGAGAAACTCCTTGTAAGCCACGCTGAGGATGGCGCTGAAGGATCGGCGATTCATATAAGAAACGGCGAGCGCGAGGCCAATTGCCTTGGGCGGCATTCAGGTGAGGCCGCCCTACTCCCGGCGCTTCGCACGGCGAAGCGGCTACAGAAGAGCCTTTCGTTCAAAATTGACCCTTTCATGATTGCGACGGCTTGAGCAAGGCGTCGTAGCCCTGCGAGTAGGCGGTGAAAACATCTTCCATGTCCGGTTCCACCCAGCGGTGGCCGCGCCATTGCAGATCTGGAAAAGGCCACCGGACCTGCCAGTCGTTGATGAGTTTTTCGGGGTCCGCGGCGTAGAGACGAAGGCTGCCGCTGCGAAGAGAGACACCAAGAATCTCCGGCAACTCGCGGAGGCGAACCAGCGCCGGCATCACCGGATCGACGTCGATCTCGAGAAGTTTCGCCTGAAAGCTCTCCTTCAACCCGCGCGGAGGCGCCTTGGCCAGGAGCCGGCCTTCCTCGATAAAACCAACCTCCGTACAGCGCTCTGCTTCATCCATGTAATGGGTTGTGACGAAAATCGTGATCCCGCGGTTACTCAGGTCGTAGAGCAAATCCCAAATTTGCTGGCGATGAACTGGATCAAGCCCGGAAGTCGGTTCATCAAGAAAAACCAGGGGTGGCTCGTGGACGAGCGCACACGCGACCGCCAGCATCTGACGCATTCCGCCGGAGAGCGTTCCCGCCATTGCCTCGCGTTTCGTTTCCAGATCGGTTAGTTTCAGAAGACGTTCAAGCCGGCCCGGTAATTGCCCTCGCGGGACCCGGGAGGCGCCGCCAAAAAAACGGATATTCTCTTCCACGGTGAGATCCCGATAGAGGCTAAAACGTTGGGCGACGTATCCAAACTTCGACCGCGCCCGATGCCGTTCGCGCCAGACATCGAGGCCGTCGATTTGCGCGCTACCGCTGGTGGGATGGACCAGCCCACAGAGCATTCGGATGGTGGTCGTCTTGCCCGCGCCATTCGCTCCGAGAAAGCCGAAGATCGTCCCGGGAGCGATCGTGAGCGACAACTCCCGCACCGCCTCGGTCTCGCCGTAGGATTTGCTCAGGCGCTCGAGAAGAATGGCCGGTTCGTTCATGAAGATTCAGGCAAATGGAGAGGCGCTTGGGCCAGGCACCTGACCACGAAAACAGGCGCCTGGCCCGAGCGCCTCTACATTGGTTGCCTCTACGTCGGTTGCAACCCAAGCACGATGGGATAGAAGTGCCTTCTTCAAAATGGAAAAGAAACGGTGAAGCAATGCCGTTTCTTGCCGTCCAAAAAATTTATGCGCGTCTTCTCTCTTTTTTGCCTTTCCGCTCTGGCAGTTTCCACGGTCCTGGCTGACCCGGCCGGGGACCTGGCAAGCTTCTCTGTTTTCAACAACGTCAATATTGCCGACCTCGCAAAGGGCGAACCGAAGGTCGCTCACGGTCCCGCGATGAGCGGTCACTTTATTTCCGCGCAAAGCTGCTTTGTCGTGGCCGGGGTCCCCGCGCGCGTGAGCGAAGCGCTGCGCCAATGGAATCCGGCCCGGCATCCGGAGCTCAAGGTCCTGATTCATTCCGATCTCCCCGGCTCTCCGAGCGCGGCGAATTTCTCGCGCCTTGCGAGCGCGCCGGATAACTCAGCGGTGCGATCGCTTGTCACCGCCACGCAAAAGCTCTCGCCCGACCTTCAGATCAGCAAGGAAGAGGAAAAACGCTTCGCCGCAGTTGCCGGCGCCACGGGTGGTGCCATGCCAGGTCCCGTCGCGGCCGCCTGGGCCGATGTCTTAAGCGCTCGGGCCCGCGCCGGTCGATCGTCGCAACCCCCTTACGATCATACCGGCCAGAGCATCCGGCCCTCTGAGGAACTCAATGAGTTGCTTCGCGCAAACGACAAAATAGGCCGCCAGTTCGCTGGCGTCCTGAACGGCAAGGGGGAGCAGTTTTGGGAATTGCTTACCGCAGACGAGCAAGGGGTTCTCACCCTGGGTGCTTCCTACCGCCGCTCCGGAGCAAACGGAACCTTCCAGGCCGCGGACGCCCTCTACTATGCCAGCGGAGGTTATTATGCCGGTCTGACGCTTTATCAAATGTGGCCGGTGGAAGTAGGCGGACGCCCCGCGACCCTGGTCTGGCGATCGGACCTGATCTCTTCAGCCGCGATCGCTTCCCTCCATGGAATCGAGCGGGTCGCCTCGGAATCGGCCCTGATGCGCGATATTTCGAAGGCCACTTCGTTATTTCGGCGTGACACGGGGGCCGTTCGCTAGGCAGTCTGGTCGGACACCCAATTCCCGTCCTCATGAGAACCGCCATCACGACAGCCGTACTCTGCCTTGCCTTAACCGCCGGCAAGACGTTTGCAGTCCAGGTCGAAACATATTCGACCTCGTCAAAAGACGCCAAGAGCGTGGCGCTGGTGGAGTCGGAATCGCCATTCTCGTTTGAGTTTAACGCGGAAGAAACCTTTGCCGGCAACGGCGATGTCCAACGCGGCAGCTTGAGCGTGCGGAATTTTCACGAGAGCGATACGCGGATTCATTTCATCCTTACGCCAATGACCAGGATCGGGGTGTTGCGGCTGGGAGTGCAGACGGAACGCTATTCCTTCGGCTTCTCCAGCACGGCGCCAATCCCCAACCACCTGCATTCCACCGCGCTGGTCCTGGGCCTCGACACCGAACTTTCCGATTCGATCCTGATCCGTTTGGAAGCGGATCCGGGCTTTTACGGCACGGACTCCGACGACTGCG
>JBBRMO010000340.1:0-2898 GCA_038230815.1 Chthoniobacterales bacterium | reverse complement strand
TTGCGAGACCGCCCGCATCTCGGCGCATCTCCTCGGTCTCGGCGCGATGGCCCTCGACCTCGGCGCCATGACCGCGTTCCTCTACACCTTCACCGAGCGGGAAAAACTCTATAATCTCTTCGAACTACTGACCGGCGCACGCTTCACCACCTCCTACACCCGCGTCGGCGGCCAGATCCGCGATCTGCCGGAAACGTTCATCCCTCAGCTCGAGAAATTTCTCGACGATTTCATTCCGCAGCTCGACGAAGTCGACAACCTTCTTACCCGGAATCGCATCTTCGTCGATCGCACGCGTGACATCGGCGTTATCCCGCGCGACCGCGCCATCGCCTATGCTCTCTCTGGGCCGAATCTGCGCGGCAGCGGGATCGAACACGACCTGCGGCGCAAACATCCTTATCTCGACTATCAGAATTACGATTTTGAAGTGGTCGTCGGAACGGCCGGCGATTGTTACGATCGGTATCTGGTGCGCCTGGAAGAGATGCGGCAAAGTGCCCGGATCCTGCGGCAGGTCATCGCGAAATTGCCGACGGGCCCGATCAACGTGGTGGATTGGAAAAATATGCTACCGCCGAAGTCCCACGTGATGACGAAAATGGAGGAACTCATTCACCATTTCATCCTGGTCACGGAAGGGCTGGACGCGCCGCCGGGTGAAATCTATTTCGCGGCGGAAAATCCCAAGGGCGAACTCGGTTTCTACATCAACAGCAAGGGTGGCGGGGTCCCCCACCGGCTGAAAATTCGCGCCCCCTCGTTTGTGAATCTGAGCATTTTACCCGAACTTTTGCCCGGTTGCTTGTTGAGCGATGTCGTTGCCGTGCTTGGCAGTCTGGACTTCGTGATGGGCGAATGCGACAGATGAGAACCTTCTTTATGACCCAAAAATCCGCCCGTTTCCTGATCACTATTTTGTCCCTGGCCTGCCTTCTTTCTCTCGCCAGTTGTAACCGCAGCCCGCTTTCCCGCGAAAAACTGACCTCTGCCAATTACGACCAGGTCACCGTGGGCATGAGCAAGACGCAGGTCGAAAGAATCCTGGGCACCCCATCCACGATCGAAACCAAGGACATGCTCGTGTTCAAAAAAACCACCTACAAGTACGAGAACGGAGCGAAGTTCGTCATGATTACCTTCAAGAACGATGAGGTTGATGGAAAGGACTCGAACCTGGGGCGATAGCGAATTGCGATGATCCCATTGCTGAAAAATTCTTGTCGGATTCCGCGCTTCGTTTGCCTGGTGGCGTTTCTCGCCCTCGCCCTTTCCGGCTGTAACTCCAAGACGCTGACGAAAGCGAACGTGGACGAAGTCGTCGAAGGCATGTCCAAGAAGCAGGTCGAATCGATCCTCGGACCGCCCACCACGGTCGAGACGAAGGATTTCGTCCTCTTGAAGAAAACGACCTACATCTACACCCAGGGAAAAGAGTCGGTCACGGTAGTTTTCAAGGAAGACAAGGTCCAGTCTAAGGTCAGCACTTTGTCGGAATGACCGGACGTTTCGTTTCCGTGGACTCGACGACCAAGCGCATCTCCGCCGAGCTGGAGCGGAAAATGGATGAGGCGATCGCGCGTTATCCTTCAGACCGAAAACGGAGCGCCGCCATGCCGCTGCTCCATTTATGGCAGGAAGAATTTGGCTTCATCAGCGACGAAGGCGTGAGCTGGATCGCAGCGAAGCTGGAGCTGCAACCGATCAACATCCTCGAGCTGGTCACCTTCTATCCCATGTTCCGGCAGGAGCGGGCGGGGAAAACGCACCTTCGCGTTTGCCGGACGTTGAGCTGTGCGATGGCCGGCAGCTATGAGGTCATGGAGCGCGCCTGCACCGCTGCGGGCATCGTCCGCCACCGGGACAACAACGGGATGCACCACCCCGTCTCGGTAAGCAAGGATGGCAAATTCAGCATCGAGTTCGTCGAATGCCTGGCCAGCTGCGGCACCGCGCCGGTCTGCATGGTTCAGGACGCACTGGTCGAGAACGTCCGCCCGGAAAACGCCTCCGCTCTTCTTACGGATAACCCATCTCCAATAACCAATAACCCGTTTCCCCATCCCCTCGAGCACCGACTGATCTTCAAAAACATCGGGCGGCAGGACTGGAGCCAGGACATCGATTGCTACCTGCGCAACGGCGGCTACGAACAGCTGAAGAAAGCCATCAAGATGTCGCGCACGGAGATTGTGAATGAAGTGAAAACCTCCGGCCTGCGCGGCCGGGGTGGCGCCGGGTTTCCCTGTGGCGTGAAATGGAGCTTCATCAAGGCCGACGAAAAAAAGCCGGTCTACCTGATCTGCAACGCGGATGAATCGGAGCCAGGAACTTTCAAGGATCGCTATATCATTCATGAAGACCCGCACCAGCTTCTGGAAGGCATTCTGATTTCGTGTTTCGCGCTCAACGCGAAGACGGCTTACATCTACATCCGGGGTGAATTTCCCGAAGGCGCCAGGATCCTCGAGCGCGCCATCGAGGAGGCGCGCGAGAAAAACGTCCTCGGGCGCGACATGCTCGGCACCGGGTTCGACGTCGAGATTTACATTCATCGCGGCGCCGGCGCCTACATCTGCGGCGAAGAAACCGGGCTGATCGAATCGCTGGAAGGGAAACGCGCCTACCCGCGAATCAAACCGCCCTATTTCCCCGCGGTGCTCGGTCTCTACATGTGTCCCAC
The DNA here is from genome assembly GCA_038230815.1 of Chthoniobacterales bacterium. Classification (GTDB taxonomy): domain Bacteria; phylum Verrucomicrobiota; class Verrucomicrobiia; order Chthoniobacterales; family UBA10450; genus AV80. The sequence goes on along the minus strand of JBBRMO010000340.1, from coordinate 215 downwards.
GATCGTGAACAACGTCGAGACGCTTTGCCACGTGAAGCACATTATCGAAATGGGCGGCGGCAGTTACGCCAGCCTCGGACGGCTTAATAATACCGGGACGCGGATTGTTTGCGTAAGCGGCGACGTGCAGCGCCCCGGTTACTTCGAGATCGAAGTCGGCGCGGTGACGATGGGTCAGCTCATTTACGATATGGCGGGCGGGCCCCGTTATGGCC
>JBBRMO010000339.1:0-2900 GCA_038230815.1 Chthoniobacterales bacterium | reverse complement strand
GATGCAATTCAACTTCGTCATCTCCACTAACGAATGGGCGGTGCATTTGTGGCAGCGGCTCGGGTTCAAAATCGTCGGCACATTGCCCGGCGCGTTTCGGCACGCCCGAAAGGGATTTGTCGACGCCTACGTGATGTTTCGCCTTTTGTAGCCTCATCGCCGTGCAACGCGCGGGAGTCGACGGGGGGCACTTTAACTGCCGGTCGACAGGTAATCGGAAACTCCGCGGGATTCCTCGACGGCGCTCGGAATGACAGCTCGGCCGTTCCGTTCACAGATCCGTAAACGGATCGCGCTTGATGATTGTGCCGCCTTCGCCCTGCTGCTGAATTAGTTTCGCGACCAGGCCGGTCCAGCCGGTTTGATGGCTGGCGCCCAGGCCGGCGCCCGTGTCGCCGTGGAAATATTCGTGGAACCAATAGTGATCGCGGTCGTGCTCCGCGCTAAGCGCGTCGCCGCTCGCGCGTTCGAAGGGTCGCTCGCCATTTTTATCGCGCAGCCAGAGCCGAATCAGACGGTTCGATAGGTCGTCGGAAATCTCGTTCAAAGTCAGGTAACGGCCGGAACCCGTGGGACACTCGACCTTGAAATCGTCACCGTAGTAATGGTGGAATTTTTGGAGTGATTCGATCAGCAGATAATTGATCGGCAGCCAGACCGGGCCGCGCCAGTTTGAGTTACCGCCAAAGATATTTGTCTGTGACTCGCCCGGGTCGTACCGGACGACTCGCTCGGAACCGTCCTCGGAACGTAAAACGTAGGGATCCTCCGCATGCGATTTACTCAGGGAACGAATTCCGTAGTCGCTCAGGAATTCATTCGGATTCAGCATCCGGCGGAGCAGACATTTCATGCGATGACCGCGCGTGAGAGAAATCAACCGACGATCGCCGGCGCCCGGCTCCTGCCAGCGTGAAATCAGGCTGGCGAGATCGGGCCGGTTTTCCAGATACCACTCGAGGCGTTCCTTGAAGCCGGGCATCGCGTCGAGCAGCTCAGGCTCAATCGTCTCGACAGCCAGGAGCGGCATTAACCCGACAAGCGAGCGCACCCGGAGAGGCAGGTAACGACCGTCCGGCATGCGGAGCACGTCATAGTAAAATTCGTCCGGCTCGTCCCAGAGTCCGATGCCCTGCCCTCCGAGGTTGTTCATGGCCCCGGCGATGCCGAGGAAATGTTCGAAGAATTTCGTCGCGATGTTTTCGTAAACGGGATTTTGGCGAGCCAGTTCGAGCGCCATCCGCATCAGGTTGAGGCAGAACATTCCCATCCAGCTCGTGCCATCGCTCTGCTCGAGATGGCCGCCACCGGGGAGCGGCGCGCTGCGATCGAAGACGCCGATGTTGTCGAGGCCGAGAAAGCCCCCTTCGAAGATGTTTTTTCCGTCGGAGTCCTTTCGATTTACCCACCAGGTAAAGGAGATGAGGAGTTTGTGGAAAACCGTTTCGAGGAAGGCGCGGTCGCCTTTACCCGTTTGTTTTTCCTCGATTTTATAAATGCGCCACGCGGCCCAGCCGATGACGGGCGGATTGACGTCGCCAAAGTTCCACTCGTAGGCAGGCCCCTGCCCATTCGGGTGCTGGTACCATTCGCGCAGAATGATATCGAGCTGGCCCTTGGCGAAGAGGGGATCGACGAGCGCCAGCGGAATGCAATGAAAGGCAAGGTCCCAGGCGGCATACCATGGATATTCCCACTTATCCGGCATCGACATGATGCGCTCATTGTAGAGATGGCGCCATTCGGAGTTGCGGCCGGCTTTGCGTTCCTCCGGCGGAGCGGGCTGGCCGGGATCGCCCTCGAGCCAATCATCGATGATGTAATAATAAAACTGTTTGCTCCACAGCATGCCGGCGAGCGCCTGGCGATGAATAAGCCTGTGCTCGTCGCTCAGGCAGGAGGGCTCAAGGGTCGCGTAAAATTCGTCCGCTTCGTGTTTCCGCGCACGCATGACAATCTCGAATTGCTCGAATGCGTCCTGTTCCAGAACCGGCTGGCAAACGGGCCGGGGAATTTTCCCGGGCTCTCCCGAGCGGTCTTCCTCCCTGGCTTCGCCGACCCGGCCAAACCAGAGCCGGACCACCTTGCTCTCCCCGGGTCCGATCGTGAATTTATAATGCGCGGCCGCTTTGGTTCCCACCCGCTCGGGATTCACCGCTTCTTTTCTACCATCGACGATGAAATCGTTGATTCCGTCCTTGACGAACCTGTGCTGGTTCGGCGCGGAGAAAAGGCGCTCTGAATTCGTTTCGTTCTCGGTGAAACGCAGATCCTTCGCATCTTCGCAGTGCAGGGTGTAATCGCCCAGCGCGAGATGGCTTGCCTGAATTGTCGGACAACGTCCCGCGAGGTCCGAGCTTGCGCGCAGCTCGCATCGGCGATTGTCCCGGCCCCAGGCCCAGGTATTGCGAAACCAAAGAGTCGGCAGCACATGGAGTTCCGCCGGCTCCGGCCCCCGATTCGTCGCCGTCACCGAAATGAAAAAATCGTCCGGATCGACCTTGGCGTACTCAAGGACAATATCGAAGTAGCGGCGATCGCGGAGAAGGCCTGTGTCCCATAATTCCGGTTCCGGCGCCGCCTTGGGCCGGTTGTGATTCGCAGCCACCAGCTCTTCGTAAGGAAAGCGGGCCTGCGGATAGCGATAGAGCATCCGCATGTAACTGTGGGTCGGGGTGCAATCGTTATAGAAATAAACCTCCTTCACATCTTCGCCGTGAGAGCCCTGCGGACCAGTCACACCGAAGAGCCGCTCCTTCAAAAACGGATCGCGGCCGTTCCAGAACGCGAAGGCGAGACAGAGCCGCTGCTTGAAATCGGAGATGCCGCCGATGCCATCCTCGCCCCAGCGAAAAACGCGAGACCGCGCCTGATCGTGCGAAAAATAATTCCACGCGTCG
>JBBRMO010000338.1:0-2902 GCA_038230815.1 Chthoniobacterales bacterium | reverse complement strand
TGATGGTCACCGACTTCACGCCAATGCAGCGGGTCTCGCCCTCGAAGCGCGAGATCCGATCGACCATCAGGAATGGATAGCGGTGCGGCAGGAGTTCCATCACCTGGTTGATGTCCAGACCGCCTTCGCCGGGAGGAAAAGCATGCGATTCGAGCATGGGCGACGAGCGCGCAAATTCGCGGGCCAGAGCCCGCACCAGTTCCGCGTTCGCCCCGTGGCCGGGCCGGACCGCGATGATGTGGCCGCGAATTCGCTGCCCGAAAAGCGCGAGGTCGCCGATGATATCGAGAATCTTGTGCCGGACGAACTCATCGGGAAAACGGAGCGGCTCCTTGCTCAGGACCGCCTCTCCGCGGATGACGATGGCATTCTCAAGGCTGCCGCCCTTGATCAGGTTCTTGTCCATCAATTGCTGGACATCCTCGTAATAAACGAATGTGCGCGCGGGGGCGATCTCACGCTCGTAAATGGCCGGCGTTATTTCCGTGGAAAAGAATTGGGTGAACTGTCCGCTCGGCCCGATCTGGGTGCAGGAAATTCGAAACTTTGGGTCGGGGAGGACAACGAGCAGCGAGCCGTTCTTGGTTTCGACGTGGATCGGCTCGCGCACGTCGAACACGCGGCGGGGTGTTTCCTGCTGGGCAATCCCTGCTTTCTTGATCAGCTCGACATAGGGCTGGGCACTGCCGTCACCGATCGGCGGCTCGTTCGCATCCATTTCAACGACGGCGTTGTCCACCCCCATCGCCGCGAGCGATGAAAGGATGTGCTCGACCGTATGCACGCGCACCGACCCTTCCCCGATTGTGGTGGCTCGTTCGACCGTCTTCAGGTTCGCGATGATAGCGTTGACGGTGGGCTCATCCTGGAGGTCCCGTCGCTTGAACGTGATGCCGGAATCAACCGGCGCCGGCTGCAATTTGAGCGTGACCCTTTCGCCCGTGTGCAACGAGGTGCCGCTGACACTGGCACTCCGGGCGAGAGTTTGCTGAGGCTCGAAAGACATAACGGTCTAACTAAACAAAGATTGGAGGCGGTGACTAGGAAGGGTTTCGCCGCTCCGGGCCGCGCCGGCTGAAGGTAAAAATGCGTTACTTTTCACGTCTCGTGGGGTTCATTTTCGGTTATATAGACTCGATTTGCGTCGAAGCCCCTCGTGGAGCGGTTGGCTGAATCGTGAAGATCAACGCTATGGAAAAAAATAAACCCTCGAATGTAGTGGTGCGCGGAGGTTGGTTCCTCCCCGCTCTTTTCTTTCTCTTCGCGACCCAGGCCCACGCCTCGTTCCATTTGATGCAAATCGAGGAGGTGATCGGCGGGGTCAATGGCGACACCACCGCGCAGGCGATCCAACTGCGCATGCGATCCTCTGGCGAAAACTTCGTCGATGGCGCTCAGTTGATCGTGGTGGATGCTGCGGGCAATAACCCGATTAGCTTGATCACATTTCCCTCCGACGTCGGCTCCGGCGCCGGGAAACGCATTCTGCTTACGACCGCGAATTTCGCGAAGTATGAAACGACGCCCGTCACGGCCGACTTCACAATGGATAACCCGATCCCGGTCGGCTATCTGGCCGCCGGACGATTGCGTTATCAAAGAGGCTCGCTCATTTATTGGTCGGTCAGCTGGGGCGGGTCTGCCTACACGGGTCCGAATACCGGCACGACGGATAATGACGCCGACGGAAATTTCGGGCCGCCATTCGCGGGGCCTCTTCCCTCGACCGCGACGTCGGCGCTCCTCTTCAACGGAATCAGTTCGGACGGGAGCACGAACAATGCGGCCAATTATTCGGTCCCTTCGGGAGCAGCAACGTTCACCAATAATGCCGGAGCGTCTTTCGTTGTCACGGCGCCCGCCGCGACACCCACGCCTTCGCCGACGCCCATTCTGCCGCGCATCGGCAAAGGACCGGTGCGGATCGAGCTCCAAACCTTCCTGTCCGGCATCACCTCGCCGATGCAGTTGCTCTCCGCTAATGATGGAACCGGGCGGCTTTTTCTTGTGGAACAGACGGGTAAGATTCGGATTGTAAACAACGGTGCGCTGACCGCGACCCCGTTCCTCGATGTCTCGAGCCGACTGGTCGCGCTCAGTCCCAACTACGATGAGCGCGGGTTTCTCAGCGTGGCGTTTCATCCCGGTTTCGCGAACCCTTCCAGTCCTGGTTACCGCAAAATTTATACCTATACGAGCGAGCCGGTGACTGGCGCGGCGGATTTCACCGTGCCGATAACGGGTGCCTTCAACCACCAGAGCGTCATCGCGGAATGGCAGGTTTCGGCGACAAACTCTGACGTGATCGACCCGGCGACCTGCCGCGAAGTGATGCGGATCGATGAGCCGCAATCGAATCACAACGGCTGCACCCTCGCCTTCCGGCCCAGCGATCGTTATCTCTATATTTCGCTCGGTGACGGCGGGGCCGCGAACGATTCCGGCGCCGGTCATAATTCCACGACGGGCAACGGTCAGGACTTGACCACGGTCCTCGGCAAAATTCTGCGGATCGATCCGCTTGCCCCTGCGCTCACGCCTTCGAGCGGCGATCCTGCGAGCGCGAATGGCAAATATCGCGTTCCAATTTCTAATCCTTTTGTCGTCACCACTCAGCCTGCTAATCGCGTGGTGGAAATTTATGCGCTTGGCCTGCGAAACGTGTTCCGGTTTAGCTTTGACGCGCCTACCGATAAACTCGTCGCGGGAGATGTCGGGCAGGATCACGTCGAAGAGATCGACCTCATCGAAGCGGGGAAAAACTACGGGTGGAACCGAAAGGAAGGAACGTTTCTTTTCAATTCTTCGAACGGCAACGTCTCGCTCGATCCGTCGCCTGATCCGGCCCTGACCGATCCCCTCGCGGAATACAGCCACGATGACGGAATCGCTGTTCTGGGAG
>JBBRMO010000337.1:0-2929 GCA_038230815.1 Chthoniobacterales bacterium | reverse complement strand
TTACCGGCATCGCATCCTTCGCGAGCATACTCTCGGCTGCCTCGTCATCAGCATTGGTAATCTCACCGTCGGCGGGACCGGGAAGACTCCCATCGTGGAAAAATTTGCGCGGGCCATGCGCGCCGGCGGACGGCGCGTGGCCATTCTCAGCCGCGGTTACAAAAGCGTTCCGCGCCGCGCCCCGCGAAAGTGGTGGGACTTCCTTGGCAAAAAAGAACCTACCCCGCCGCGGATCGTCTCGGACGGGAAGACTCTTCTCCTCGATTCCCTGACGGCGGGCGACGAGCCCTACATGCTCGCGAACAATCTGAAGGACGTCATTGTCCTCGTTGACAAGGACCGGGTGAAAAGCGGCCTCTTCGCCATTAAGGAACTGAAGGCGGACACCCTGTTGCTGGATGATGGCCTCCAGTATCTGCACCTCAAGCATCGGCTCGACATCGTATTGATTGATCGCCAGGCCCCCTTCGGGAATGAACATCTCCTGCCGCGTGGCACTCTCCGGGAACCGCCGCGCAATCTCCGGCGGGCCAGCTATATCTTCATTACCAAGAGCACTGGTGAGCCTGACGATGAGTTGATCAAACGCATCCGGCGTTACAATCGCACTGCGGAAATCATCGAGTGCGCGCACCGGCCGCTCCATTTACAGGATATTTTGACCGGGGAGCAGATTCCCCTCGAAGGGTTGCGCGACACCTTCATCGGTTCGATTTGCGGCATCGCTGCCCCGGAGAGTTTCGAGGAAGGGCTGCGCAAACTCGGCGCCCGTCTCGAGCTTTCCAAGCGCTACACCGATCACCACCGCTACACCGAGGCGGAGCTGAATAGTTTCGTTACCCGCTGCGTTCGCCGCGATCTCGAAATGATTGTGACGACGGAAAAGGACGCCGTCCGTTTGCCGCGTCTCGCCAGGACGGACGTGCCGGTATATTTTCTTCGGGTCGAAATCGAGATCCTGAGTGGCCACGAAAGCTGGGAGCACTGCGTCGAGCGCATCTGCAAACCCCAGCCGCTCCTTTCGCCCGCCCGTTTCTTCGCGTGATCTTTGTCCTCCCGAGCGAAGTCGAGGGATCCCGCGTTGTTCCCTGCACGTTTCGCATCGGGATCCCTGCACAGGGCTCGGGATAACGCCGCAGACAGGCGCTCAGGGCTGGTTCGGCATCGCGCAACGGTCCGAGTTCGATATCTTGCAAAAACATGAGCGATAAAGCGCAGTTGATCGTCGAAGGGAAAAAGCTCGCGGTTTCCAACCTCAACAAGGTGCTTTATCCCAAGGCCGGTTTCACCAAGGGCCAGCTGATCGATTATTATATCCGGATCGCGCCCGTTTTGCTTCCGCACCTCAGGGACCGTCCGCTCACCATGAAGCGCTACCCGAACGGCGTCGATCAGCCGTTCTTCTACGAGAAAAATTGCCCGGCTCACCGGCCGAGCTGGGTGAAGACCGCGAAAGTCTGGAGCGAAGGCAACCAGCGCGACATGCATTACTGCCTTGCGCAGGACCTGCCCACCCTGGTCTGGGCCGCGAACCTTGCCGACATCGAATTGCACACCTCGCTCGCGCGCAAGAAGGACGTCGCGCGACCGACCATGATGGTGTTCGATCTCGATCCGGGCGCGCCCGCCGACATCGTTCAATGCTGCCAGGTCGGCCTCTGGCTGCGCGATTTGCTCACTGAGATGAAACTGAAGAGCTGGGCAAAAACCTCCGGCTCGAAAGGATTGCAGATTTATGTCCCGCTCAATACCGCGGCGACCTTCGATCAGACCAAGGCCCTTTCCCGTGCCCTGGCTGAGCATCTGGAGCGCGAACACTCGAAGCTCGTCATCTCCAAAATGGCGAGAGCGCTGCGAGCGGGAAAAGTTTTCGTCGATTGGAGCCAGAACGACGAACACAAAACGACTGTGAATGTCTATTCCATGCGGGCGAAGGAACAACCCACCGTTTCCACGCCGGTGACCTGGGCGGAAGTAGAACGAACCCTGAAGAAAAAAGAGGCGAAGCTGCTCGTCTTCCCTTCTGAAAAGGTCCTGAAGCGGGTCGAGAAAATGGGCGACCTGTTCGCGCCGGTCGAGACGCTCAAACAGAAGCTCCCGCGGAAGTGGGATCTGTAACCGCGATCGATGGTCGCGGCGCTCTTGCATTTTTTGAAACCATCTGCGCTCGTCGACTACGGGCCGAAATTTCGGCCGAGGTCAGCGCCACATGATTGAGCTGCTCGCGCTTGGCTCCGCGGTTCTCTACGGCTCAGCCGATTTCTTCGGCGGGTTAACTGCGCGCCGCGCGAACACGATCGCGACCGTTTTCTGGTCACAACTTGTCGGAATGGTCTTGCTCGTGATGGTGCTGCCCTTTCTCCCGGCGGCGACGGTCTCATCGCGCGACTGGGTCTGGGGCTTTGTCGCCGGTTTGAGCGGTGGGATCGGCGTGGCATTGCTTTACCGCGCGCTTGCCGTCGGTGCCATGGCGGTGGTCGCGCCGACCACCGCGGTGATCGCGGCAATGATCCCTGTCCTATTTGCGTTTGGGCTGGGGGAGCGATTGCGACCCCTCACCCTCGTCGGTGTTGCTCTCGCACTCATCGCGATTGCGCTCGTGAGCCGCCCTTCGAAGCAAGGTGACGTCGCTGTCCTCGAATCGAAAAGCCTTGCTCTTCCACCTGGTTTTGTGCTCGCGATGTTTTCGGGCGTCGCAGTCGGGATTTTTTTTCTGGCGCTGGCCCGCACGACGATGGCTGCCGGGATGTGGCCGCTGATGGCGGCCAGAATTTCGTCAATCGCTTTATTCGGCGCGCTCGCGTTCGTTACCAGGCGAACGCTCCGGATGAGCCGGACACCCGCGACGACTGCTTTTGCCGGGGGCGCCCTCGATATGGCGGCGAACGCTCTCTATATGATCGCAGCCCGGGTCGGGCCGCTCAGTATC
>JBBRMO010000336.1:0-2930 GCA_038230815.1 Chthoniobacterales bacterium | reverse complement strand
CGAGCGATTGAAAAAAACTCGATGTCCCGTGGCTCAGGTGAAGGGCGAGCAGAAACATTCCGACGACGTAAAAGCCGGAAACGAAATAATTCTGAAACCCGTAGACCATCATCGAGTAAACATCGAAGCGATTCAACGGGTCCGCCTTGAGGAGGAGGAAACGGGGATCGGTCACGCGCACGGTGAAATGGGCAAGGTGATAAAGGAGGAAGGCGAGAACGATGAGCCCGCTCAACGCCATCGAACGTGACGCGAAGGTGGCCTTGATGTGCTCTTTCTTTTTGTAACTTACCGGCCGAGCCCGGCGATTTTGCAGGGCGAGACTGATAGTGAAGAAAATGTGGAGGAGGACGTTGACGAGGAGGAATGCCCGGATGACCCAGAGGAACGGGCCCAGCTCGCGCAAATGTTCGGCGTAGGAATTGATCCAATCCGGGCCCAGAAAAATCTGAAGATTACCGAGGAGATGGCCGACGATAAAGGCGACCAGAACGGCGCCTGTTATTGCCACAATCATTTTCTGGCCGACGGAGGAGCGATGAAATGAAGGTAGGGCGGTCACAGGCTTGGCAGGCTCCAGCCGATCGGCCGCTGGATCACTGAAACTAGAAGTCGGGTATTTCGTGTCAAGCTGTCAGGAGATCGCGCGCGGGAAGAACGTTGACCAGATTTCCATCCTCGCTAGAATCGGTTGCTGAAAAAAAGGTGGTCGCCGGCGCAAAAAAGTCCCCCGCTGTCATCGGGACCGCCGTGAAATTGTGAGCGAACCATCCTCTTCGATCGCCCCAAATCGAAAGCCGTCGTTGCTGAGAACGGCCGCGCTTCTTTGCGCAGCGGCGGTTCCGGCCGTTTTCATTATTTTTCTGATCCTTCATTACGCCGTTGCGATCCCGATGCTCGACGATTGGGAAATGGTGCAGCTCGCGGTGAAGGCGCACACGGGCGGGCTGTCGTTCCATGATCTCTTCGAGCAGCAACAGGAATCGCGGACATTTTTTCCGAAATTGCTCTTCATTGTTTTTTCCATGGGGAAGCACTGGGATGGCCGTGTCGAGATGATTCTATCGGTTTTCATCTGCGGCCTCACCGCGCTTGGAATCTACCAGCTGCTTGGGAAATCCGGGGTCTTCGGGCGCGCCAGGACGATCGCGTTTCTGCTCATGGTGCTGCTCATCTTTTCGCCCGCCCAACACGAACTCTGGCTCCTGGCCTCGGGCTTTCCCTCCTTCGTCCCGGCGCTTTGCATTGTGTGGGGACTTCTGGTTATGCGAAGCGAATTTTCCCTGGCCGCAAAATTCTGGATCTGTGCTGGCCTGGCTTTTTTTGCCAGTTTTACACTCGCGAGCGGACTGCTCGCATGGGGGTTAACATTTCCCGTTCTCCTTGCGACGCGCGCTCACCCGCGGTGGAAAAGGTGGCTTGGTCTTTGGCTGGTCGCTACGGCCGCCTGTGCCACCTTGTATTTTTGGCATTTCCGCGGGCCCCAGGATCTGCCGCCGTTTGCACCGCGAAAATCGCTGCTAAACTACGGGCGTTACCTGGCAGCATTCCTCGGCTCCGGCCTCGGGCGCTCCGGTAACGAAAATCCGCTGGCCGTTTCCATTACGGTCGGCGCCGGGCTGCTGCTCTGTTATGTGGTCAGCCTCGCCCGTTTGATTTTCCGCTGCCGCGATCGGGAATATTGCGTGCGGATTGCCCCTTGGATGGCGCTCGGTGGATATTCGATCGGCAGCGGAATCCTCGCGGCGCTCGGACGGATTGAATGGGGTGTTTCCCAGGCGCTGGAGTCGCGTTACGTCGCTTTCTCTCTCTACCTCGTGGTGGCGATGATAGCGCTCGGGGCGATTGCATTCACAGGTCCTTTCAAATCTGGTCAGTCATCGGGATGGCGCCTGTTCCGCTTCTCAACCGCAACTTTTCTCGGCGCGAGTTATCTGACCCTGGAACTCCTGTGCACGGCGGGGTCGATTCCGATTTTCAAGCTTCGCTCGGCCGTGGCGCGATTGGGCCAGAGCGGCGTGTTATTCAGCCAGGTCCTCGATACCTCAAACACAATCAAGACCGGCAATTTTCCCCGGCCGCAATTCGTTCAGGAAAATGCGGAGGCGCTCGATCGCCTTCATCTGCTGCGAACGCCGCTCATCCGGACGCGCGAGATCACCAGATTGCGCCACGCGGAAGCTGACGAGAAGGTGACTTTCGGGTGGTGCGATGGCCTGGTAGCGGGAGAGGATGGGGCGTTGACCGCCTGGGGATGGGCTGTTCTTCCGGGGCGGAATCGTCCCGCCGATGCGGTCGTCCTCGCTTACGCTGACGAACACGGCAACTGGATCGCATTCGCACTTTCGGACGCGGTCCTCAATCGTCCGGACGTGGTGAAAGCGCTGCGGAATACCGAACAACTCTGGAGCGGCTGGCGTGTTGTCATTGGGCGCGATGCGCTGCCCAGAGGAGCCGAAATTTCAGCGTGGGCGGTAGATGCGAAGGACGCGAAGCTCTACCGACTGAAAACGACAGAGAAAATTTTCAACTTGTGAGGTTGGCAGACTTCAAGGGCGCCCGCGGCGCGTGATCGTTTGCAGCGACACGACCTTTCTGAACGGAAAGTCGGAGTAGATCTGGCCTCCCCGCCATTGCTGATGGCCTTGCGGCGAGAGGAAAAAAGTTTCAACGTCGGCGCGAAGGCGTTGGAGGAGCTCTTCGAACGACGCGCTCTCGGAGGTGGCGGCGAGGCGGGCCTGTTCGCCGAGAATTCTTTGCGCGTGGATGAAGTCATGGGCGTCGCCGTTGCCCTGAAGAATGAAGTCAAAACAATGAATGGAGGCGCCCGAGGGGGAGAGGAATTCTCGGATTGCCTCGAAACCGGTCGAAAGGGAATCGCCGTGGATGTGCTCGAGAACGGAGATGGAAAAAATCCCGTCGAACGACTG
>JBBRMO010000335.1:0-2941 GCA_038230815.1 Chthoniobacterales bacterium | reverse complement strand
GCCCGATGAAGAGGAGAGGGGCGAGAACGCGGGGCAGGCTCACGCCGGCGGTCAGCATGGAGACGATCTCGTTCGAGCGCGACATCCGGCCGAGACTGAAGAGCAACCCGAGGAGAAGCGCGACCGGGAGCAGGATCACGAGAATCTGGGGGACCTGGGTGAGGTAATATTGGAGGATCAACAGGCGCGAGATGCGCTGGTCGAGGAAGGTCGAGATGTTGTCGCTCACGTCGAAAATGAACCAGATCGAAATGAACCCCGCGATGCAGTAGAGGTAGGCTTGGAGAAAATGCCGCACCACGTAGCGATCGAGACGTCTCATGATGATTTGCGAATTTTCGGATTCCGATTTGCAGGCTAACTTAGCACGCCTGCCGTCCGCCGGTTAGCTCATACGCAAATCGAAAATTGCAAATCGGCAACTCCGACAGAATGTCGCGAGCACGCGAAAGCTTTCGGTGTCGCAATACGCCCGTGATCGCATTAAAGGACTCTCTCGAAAGCGACTTCATCGAAGAAGTGCGGTCGCTCTTCTCCAAAGAGGGCCGGTTGTCCGCGGCGAAGAACTTCGAGTATCGGCCGGAGCAACAGGCGATGGCGGTGGCGGTCGCCCGTGCCCTCGAGGAAGAACGCCATCTCGTGGTCGAGGCGGGCACCGGCGTCGGGAAATCGATCGCCTATCTTGCGCCCGCGATTCTTTACGCCGTTCAGCAAAAGAAAAAGGCCATCGTTTCCACCCACACGATCAATCTCCAGGAACAACTGATCCATAAGGACATCCCGATCCTGAGGAAAATTTTGCCGGTCGAATTCGAGGCCGCACTCATGAAAGGCCGGCAGAATTACCTTTGTCCGCGGCGGCTGGAGCGGGCGTTGCAACAGGCCGCCGAACTCTTCACGACCTCGGAAGCGGCCGAGCTGGCGCGCATCGCCGAATGGTCCCGAATGACGAAGGACGGATCGCTGAGCGATCTTGCCCTCGAGCCCGACCCGAAAGTCTGGACGCAGGTTTGCAGCGAAGCCCACCTTTGCACCGCCAAGACCTGTGGGCAGAACGGGAACTGTTTTTTTCAACAGGCCCGAAAGCGATTACTGGCAGCGGACGTGATTGTCATCAATCACACCCTGCTTTTCATGCTGCTCGGCACCCCCGAGGAACAGCTTCACCGTGAGAGCGGTTATCTTTTCCCGAACGATTTCATTATCTTCGACGAAGCGCACACCGTGGAACAAACGGCCTCGCGCCAGATTGGAATTGGAGTTTCTCAATACGGGCTCCGCGCGACGATCCAGCGCCTTTACAACGCGCGAACGAAAAAGGGGCTTTTCACGGTCACGCGCGACGCGGCGGGCGTGACCCTGGCCGCGGCCCTGGTCGACGAGCTCGACACGTTCTTCCGCGCTCTCGACGATCGCTGTGATTTTCGGAAAGGCCGCGAGGTCCGCATTCGCGACGTCGATTTCGTTCCCGACATTATTTCCGGCCGGCTCATGGCTTTGCAGGCGCGGGTGGCCGAGGTGGTGAAGCGAACGGAGGACGAATTCCTCAAGGCGGAACTGCAGGAACTCGGCCGCCGGATTCACGACGCTCGGGTCGGCATCGTCACCTTTCTCGAGCAAGGCGCCGAAGGACACGTTTACTGGGTGGAGCGAACCGGCAAGACGGCCCAGTTTATCACCTTGAACGCGGCGCCGATCGATATCGCACCGGTCCTGCAACGCATGTTGTTCCGGGAAAACTGTTCGTGCGTCATGACGAGCGCAACGCTCGCCGTGGGCCGACCCGACCTGGCCTACTTTCGGGAGCGGATCGGCGCCGAAGAAGTCGAACCGTTGCAGCTCGGAAGCCCGTTTGATTTTCCCGGGCAAATGAAGCTCTTCGTCGTCCGCAAGATGCCTGATCCGCGCGATGCCGGCTATGCGAAGGCGCTCGCCCATTGGGTGGCGCATTTCGTCACTGAAACAGACGGACGCGCTTTTGTTCTCTTCACAAGTTATCGCGTCATGCAGCAGTTGGTCAGCGAGATGCAGCCATTCTTCGACGAGAACAAAATGAATCTGCTCGTCCAGGGGCAGGGGGCGCCGCGCGGGAAACTGCTCGAACAATTCAAGACAACGCCGCGCAGTATTCTTTTCGGCACGGACAGTTTTTGGATGGGCGTGGATGTGCCGGGCGATGCACTGTCGAACGTGATCATCACGCGGCTTCCGTTCGCCGTGCCCGATCACCCCTTGATCGAGGCGAAACTGGAGTTGATCGAAGCGAAGGGCGGCGACGCCTTCACCCAATATTCCCTCCCGGAAGCGATCTTGAAATTGCGCCAGGGGGTGGGCCGTCTCATCCGAACGAAAAGCGACCGCGGCATCGTGGTGATCCTGGATAACCGGATTGTGACCCGTCCCTACGGCCGGGCATTCCTCGAGGCGCTGCCCGAGTGCCCCCTGAAAGTTATCTAGGGATGAATGCGGGATGTTTGGGGAGCGCAGGCTGCCAGCCTGCAGCAGTCGGCAGCTTGCCGACTGCACCTTTGCGACGCGCGAAATATGTTTATCGATATCTCGGCAGGCTGCCGAGACAAGCAGGCTGCCAGCCTGCACTCCCCCAGAGAAAAAGAAAGCTTTATACTCACTTGAACATATCAACAATCTGCCTTTAACTTAGTCCATGCCGCGCCTCGCTCTTCCGATTGTCATCGCGATAACAGCGTTACTCATCGGGATCGGGATCGGTCGATCCACCTCTTCCTCCAGCGAAGTCATTCGGCCACGCAGCCACTCTCCCCTCTCGAGCGAACCAACCTCGACAACTCAAACCAATTCGCCTGTCGTTTCTGCGACTCAGAGGCCGCCTGCGTCCCAATCGAATGCCCCGCCATCGATCGACTCCGCCGAAAATATCATCTCGAAAATCAAAAGCGCGCTGACCCATTCCGGCAGCCGT
>JBBRMO010000334.1:0-2952 GCA_038230815.1 Chthoniobacterales bacterium | reverse complement strand
CTTCGCGTGATGCTTCGTAGCACGCTTCGGCGCGCTCTTTTTCTTCTTTGCGCCTTCCGATTTCGCCAGGCTTTCCTGCAACACCGCCACCAGGTCTATCACTTTGGTCGACTCTTTCTTGGCCTTCGGTTTTTCTTCGATCTCTTTTCCGCCCGATTCCACTTTTTCCTCGATCACTTCCATGAGCGCGTCTCGATAATCATCCTTGTATTTCGCGGGGTCCCACTTCGAAGTCATACTCTTGACCAGCGCCGCGGCCATCTCCTTCTCGCGTTTTCCCATTTCGAGTTTCTTCGGGACGTTGAGCTTCTCGGCATCGGCCAGCTCCTCGGCGAAATGCATGAGCTCGAGAACGAGCGCGTGCTTTAAGGCCTTCACTCCGGCGAGATATTGCCGCGTCTTGATGATGACTTTGGCAATGCCGACTTTCTTCCCGTCAGCCAGCGCGTCTCGGAGAAGGGTGTAAGCCTTGTCGCCGCCTTTCTGCGGCTCCAGGTAATACGGCTTGTAGAAATACATGGGGTCGATTTCGTCAAGGTCGACAAAGTCCTGGATATCGACCGTCTGGGTGGCCTCGAGATCAACGCGCTGAAAATCCTTTTCGTTCAGGACAACAAACTTTCCTTTTTCGTATTCGTAGCCCTTGACGATATCTCCCCACGGAACCTCCTTGCCGTCTTTTTCCGCCACGCGCTTGTAGTTTACCGGGCTGAGGTCCCTGGATCGGAGGAGCCGGAACTTCAGCTCCTCCTTCCGGGTCGCCGGATAGAGAGCGATCGGAATATTGACGAGGCCGAAACTGATACTGCCCTTCCAGATTGCACGCATACGGAAAGACTTCGCGGCTGCGGGCTTGAGCGCGCGTCTGTTTCAAAGAGAGGGAGGGCGCGCTGCGTCGTCCGGCGGAATGGCGTCTGACCCAGACGCCTTACAATCCCGAGAATGCCGGGTTGGAACTGATGGATCGGGCGCTCCGCACGATGCCAATAAAGTCGAGGCTTTGCCGCCAAATTCTGTCATCGAGCGACGGAGCGCTCGATCCACCTTCGGGAGCGCAGCACAGACAAAGGCCGAGGCGCGGCGTCCCTGCCAAGATAAGTCGGACGTTTCGGAGAGACGCCCTACCTCGCCGGCTTCGCCAGCGTTACTTTGCCGATGATCGAGACCATCAAGAGACCACCAATGATTCCGAACGGAGCCATGAAATAGAAGTAGTAGTCCCAGCTCTTGTCGAGCAATCGACCGAGGACCAGACCGGCCAAACTGGCGCCGAAGTATTGGAACGAATCGATCAACCCCGACGCAAATCCCGCCATCTTCGCCCCGCCAATATCCATCGCCGCAGCGGTCCCAAGAATCGAATGGGTCGCATTGGCGGTGAGTGAAATCAGGATAAGAAAAACCATGGCGGCGTTGGCGGAATGGAATTGCGCCGCGGTGAGGATAACGGCCGTTTCCAGGAAGTAGAGACCGGCGGCCACCGGGGCGCGCCTTCCGCCGAAAACAACGTCGGAGATGTAACCCGAAAGGAGAGACCCGAGCGACGCGACCAGCGGCAACAGAAAACCAACCAGGGCAAATTTTCCTGAATCGAGATCCACATGATGGACGTCCTGCAGGAAACGCGGGAACCACTGGTCGACTGCCTGTCGCACCGGTCCGGTGCAGGCGTACGCGAGAGCAACGATCCAAACGACGCGGTTACCGGCGATCGCGCGAAACACCTCCTTGAGGGGCGCGGTAATCTCATCCTTGCTGGCGTCCTCGGGATTCACTTTCGGGAATCCCGCTTCCTCCGGGGTTTCCTTCACGACAAAGGCAAAGGCGAGACCGACGACCGTGACAATCCCCGCCGGAACCCAAAACAGCCAGCGCCAGTGCAACGGCGGCACCTGCAACATCCACAGGAAAAAGAATCCACCGAGCAGGGACGGCCCGAGCCAGTTAATTCCGAAGCGGCCGAGATTGATCATGAAGCCGAAAATGCCCGCGAACCGGCCCCGCTCTTTCGGGCGAAACCAGGCCGCATTGATCTTGAGCATGCCCGGGGCGCCAAAAGCCTGTGAATACTGGTCGATTCCGCGGATGACGATAAACAGGGGAAGCAGACCCCAGAAGGAAGCGGCGCCGAACGCAACGTTGCCGATGACAGTGCCGGCGGCGCCGATCAGCATCGCCCGTTTCCCTCCAATCTGATCCGTCAGAAGACCGTTGATGATTTGCCCGCAACCATACGCCAGCATCACCGTCGTGATGATGTATCCCATCTGCTCCTTCGAAAAATGGAACTCGTCGCTGATCGATTTATTCGCGATCGCGAAGTTGTAACGGCACATGTAGAACGACGTGTAGAGCAGGCCAATCGAGACCCAGTTCAGGCCGCGGCGGGCGCGGAAGCCGGGCGGGTGCGGCGCGTCGTTCAAGCTAATCATACGAAAAGCGCGAGCATGGGTTTGACTTCCAACCGAGACAATGAAAAAGCGTGCTTCGGTCGATCGGGCACTCTGCCCCGCGATGTTTTGCTGACCAGGCTTCGCCGGCATTTGTTTGTCATCGAGAGATTCCGCCGGCGCGGGACTCGATCCACTATTGCGCTTGGAGCGCTCATCTCGCAGGTTGACCCAACGTGAACATCGAATCGCTCCACATCGGCATGAAGGTACGGCATCCGCAGTATGGAACCGGAGTCGTTAGGTCGCTGACCGAGCACACGGCCGAGATCGCGTTCGATGACGCGCCGCGGACCATCGCCCCGGCCTCAAGCGATCTGCAATCCGCGGAGCCAACCGCGACCCTGAGCGAGCTGCAAATTCCGCTGACAAATCTGATCCGGGAGACGGCGCAGGCAACGGTGGAGGCGCTGGGCTTGGAGAAGAAGGACGTGATCGTCGAAGGTCTGGCGAACCGCTGGCAAAACGGGACGCTCCTGTTGCAACCCGCGGACAGTTCGTT
>JBBRMO010000333.1:0-2958 GCA_038230815.1 Chthoniobacterales bacterium | reverse complement strand
GCTCCGCCGCTGGATGTCTTGAGAGTTCCGCCAAGTCGGGACTACGGCGATCGATCCGGCGTCAACAGGCAGCCTGGCGTATTCTTGATCGTTTTTGGATGTTTTGGTGGCCGTCTCCGATTGGGCGAAATGGGCAGCAATTTTACACAAGTGTATCGCAAATTTACACAATTTTGCCGGTGTAGAAGCGCTTCCCTAGGAGAGGCTCGGTCGGCATGTGCATTGCTCGAATGGGCATCACAACACCAATCCTATGTTACTACAAAAAACTCTGCACATGAATCAGTCGCTCGATGAGTGTAAATCACGGCTCGCGAGCATCCAATCGTATCGGCGGCAGTTCGTGATGGTAACCAGGGCCACGGTTACTTCATCGAAGACCGTGGATTTCAGTTTCCGGGGGCCGCTCGGGTTCGAAGCGCGCACCGTCCTTTTGTCGGTGGAAAGCGATTCGCCAGATCAATTCGCGTTTGAATCAACGGGCGGAAATCTCGATGCCATGGGACTCGTCGAGTTCACCGAGATCCGGCCGAACTGTTCGGAGGTGACTCTTGCCCTGCACTACGAGATTAAGAACAAGCTTTTCGCCTGGCTCGACCGGCGATTTCATTTTGTGGATGCATTCGTGAACTCGGAATTACGGAGCATTCGCGCCCATTTCGAAGGCATTGCGGCGCCCGTCGTGGAACGCACGCCGATCCTTTCGATGTTCGAGACAGCAACGGCATAAAGGGACTGCTGTTTCAAGGAAGAGCACGAATTCGGGGGACTTCGTGCTCTTCTGTTGTACGGCTCAGGCGATCCGCACCGCGCGCGTTTTATCAAGGCGGAGGACCTGGCCGCGTCCAAGCGTGATCACTGCTTTGGGGTCCCGTAGTTTTTCGCCGTTCAACTGGATGCTCCCTTGTTCGATCAAGCGCCGCGCGTCGGCGCGCGATTTCGCGGTCGCAAACGCACTCCCGTAGGCGGAAACGACGATCGAGACGAGATCGATGTTCGCGGCGTGAAACTCTGGGAGATCGGCGTCCGTAAGTCGCTTTTCACTGAAGCGCGCGTTCCAGTCTTGCAGGGTTCTCTGCGCGATCGCGCGCGAGTGATAGGTTTCCACGATCGTCGAGGCAAGATGCTTCTTGGCCTCCAGTGGATGAGTGGTGGAATCCAATGGCTGCTCCAGGAGCAGAGGATAGTAGCGTCCCATCAACTCATCTGAAATGCTCATCAGCTTTCCGAACATTTCCGGCGCCGGTTCCGTCAGCCCGACATAATTTCCCAGGCTCTTGCTCATTTTCATGGAGCCATCCAGGCCTTCCAGGATCGGCAGGACGAAAACGACCTGCTGCGGTTGGCCTTCATGTTTCTGGAGATCGCGCCCGACGAGAATATTGAAGAGCTGGTCGGTCCCGCCGAGTTCCACGTCGGCCTGGACCATGACGGAGTCCCAGCCTTGCATGATGGGGTATTGAATTTCGTGGGCGTGAATCGGGTGCGCCTGATCGATTCGATTTCGGAAATCCTCGCGCTGGAGCATCTGCTGTAAAGTCACCATGCTATTGAGGCGGATCACTTCCTCGAAGCCCATCTTTGAAAACCATTCACCGTTAGCGACGAGACGAGTGCGCCCCGGATCGAGGACCTTGAAGGCCTGAGCGCGATAGGTTTCCGCGTTTGCCGCCACCTGCTCGCGGGAGAGTTGAGGCCGCGTGGCCGAGCGCCCGCTCGGATCGCCGATCATCGAAGTGAAATCGCCGATAATCAGGATCGCCTCGTGTCCCAGATCCTGAAACTGCCGAAGTTTCCGCAGGATGATGGCGTGGCCCAGATGCAAATCCGGGCTCGTCGGATCGACGCCAAGCTTCACCCGCAGCGGCCGCCCGAGGGCAAGTTTCGTTCGCAGTTCCAGCTCACTGATGACCTGGGCCGCGCCCTGCTTGAGAATGGAAAGAGCTTCGTCCGGTGGCATATTCCCTTCTCGAGTGTCGTAGCGGAAAAGCTACTTACTCTTGTTCAACAATTCGCGCACCTGCTCGATCGTGAGCGGTTTATTCTGAGCCTGGAGCGATTTCTGGCTTTTTCCGCGATCGAGAAACGGGCGATTGCCCGCAAACTCGCGAACCGGAACGGTTGTTCCGCTCTCCGGTGCGACCCGTGCGCCCGCAGTCACGGCGGTTGTGGGGATCACCGTATCGGTTTTCGTCAGTTGCGATCGGGTCGAGATATTCGCCGCTGAATCACCCGCGCGAAAATGTCGCGCGGCAAACTGACGAGGCGTGAATACGCGCTCGTCTGGAAAAGATTTGGAAACGGTCTGGGCGGGCGAATAAAAGCTGCGCGCCCGGACGGTCTTGTCGAACGAGGCGCTCGCTACCCCGCTGAACTTTTTGTTCTGCGCGGAATTCGCCAGGGAGGTGTCAGGTTTCAAGACCCGGTCGATCAATTTGCGTTCCTGCTCCTGCGCAGTCGCCGTAGAGATGGAGATGAACAACGTTCCGATAACAACGATCATCCGCACGTTTGCGAACGTGCCGAAGTGAGCGCGCGGTTGTAAAGAAAATTGTCCACGGGTGCGATGGGCGCGCGCCCGGGGCTCGTTCAATAATCCCATGCGTAACGCCAACGGCGCGCCATTCAAAAGCAGCCTGGGGCGACGTTCCAGGTATTCCGGCAACGCCAAACCACCAGGCGCGGTTCATTCCGAGGCCGATTCGGGTATTGTGCGAACCCTGTGCGGATTGAATCGCGCCTTCAGCGCTTGATGATCCTCCGATCCAGATCCTGGGGCGATGCCCCAGGCTTGGATGAGCGCGCGCCGTTGGCGCTTGATGATCCTACGATCCAGATCCTTGGGGCGATGCCCCAGGCTTGGATGAGCGTGCGCCGTTGGCGCTTAGTGATCCCTCCGGATCTAAATCCTGAGCCGCGGTAGCCGCTTCCCTGTGCCAAGCGCGTGCAGGGTCGTCT